>JAKARN010000328.1 GCA_021828425.1 Pseudomonadota bacterium
GTGGGTCTCCCGCTCGCGGTTCTGGACCGAGTCGGTGATCAATTCGCTTTCAAGCGATTCCGCCTTGCTTTCGTGGATGTTCTCCTCGGCGGCCAGATCACCCAACAGCTTCCGGATCGTGGCGTCACTGCTGCGGTGGGCGGCCTCGGCGTAGAAGCTCGCGGATTCGTTTTCCATCATTTCCGCCTGGCGCCGGATCTTTTCGATGTCCAGGGGCTGGATGAGCCAGACGGGCTTGCGCTCGATGAAGCCACGCACGTCCTGGCGTCGGACCAGGGGAATGCGGTCGCCGAACTTGGCCTGGTAGACCGCGATCAGGCGGTTCCGGTGCTGGTGTTCCTCCTGTGCCATGACCGTGAACATCCGGGCGCTTTCCGGATAGTGCTCACGCAGGGCATCGGCATACTGTTCGTAAATCCGTCCGTCATCCTCCTCGAGCGAGATCGCGAGCGCGAGAATCTGCTGTTCCGTGAGGTCCGTAAAGTCCAGTTCCGCATTTCCCCGACGGTACCAGAGAGCAGGAGAGAAAATGTCACGTCTCATTAATAAAATCCAGCCTGACCCGGGGCATTTTCCATAGAGTTAGCATGCCCGGGATGGACTGTCAATCGGCCGTTCTGGACCCCGGCCGGGTGCTAACATGGAACCATGAAACCTGAGGAATCGGGGCCGACTGGTCAGACCACGGCCAGGGGGGGGCACCGCACGGGGGACGGGATGAGGCGGGAGATGGTGTCCACGACCGCGCCCCTCGACGCCGAGTTGATCGCCGTTGTGGCGGCCGTCACGGCCCGCATGCCCCGGGTTCTCACCCTGGAGACGGGAATCAGCCTGCCTTCGGGACCCTTCGAGTCGGTGCATCGCTCGCTCCAGTCGGGCGTGCGGTCCTGGGTCGAGCGCCAGACGCATCATCCGCTCGGACATATCGAGCAACTCTATACCTTTGCGGATCGGGATCGTCTCGAAAATTCGGGACCGCGGCGGGTGATTTCGGTCGGTTACCTTGCCCTCACGCTCGAATTCCGGCGGGATCCCGCCCCCGGGGTGGGATGGTGGAGCTGGTACCGCTATTTTCCCTGGGAGGATCACCGGCAGGGCCCACCCCCTGTTCTCGCCCCGATCCTGGGCGCACTCGAACGCTGGGCCACGCGGGCGTCGGGGACAGCGGAGCGACGTGAGCGGCGGCGGCGCTACCGTCATGCCTTCGGGGTCGGGGGCCTGGCCTGGAACGAAGAATGGGTGCTGCAACGCTATGAACTCCTTTACGAGGCGGGCCTGATTGCCGAGGCCCGGCGACGGCACCCGGGGACGGAGCCGGGGCGGGATTCCCCCCCCACCGGGGAGGCCATGGTCCAGGACCACAGGCGCATCCTCGCCACGGCGATCACCCGCCTGCGGGCCAAGATCAAGTACCGGCCGGTGGTTTTTGAACTTTTGCCTCCCACCTTCACCTATCTTGAACTGCAACAGGCGGTCGAGGCGATCGCCGGTCTCCGCCTGCACAAACAGAACTTCCGCCGCCTGATGGTCCAGCAAAAATTGGTCGAACCGACCGGGGCGATCGAGGTCCAAACCGGTGGCCGGCCGGCACGTCGTTACCGTTTTCGACGCGAGGTTCTCCTGGAACAGGCCCCGGGTGGGGCCAGGCTACCCCAGGCCAAAGGGCGGATTTGACGGTCCGGGGTAGCCTGCGCTAGCATGACCGCGTCCGAATCCATGCGGTGGTTTCGGTCCTTTAATGCTCATTGTGAGCATAAGTGAGGGTCGTGCGCATGCCCCAAGTTTCTGCCAGGCGGATGGATGTTCTCTACGAACGGGTGAGACCGTTCATCCCGGCGGTCGAGTGGCCGGTTTTTGCCGACGAGGTGGCCGCGGTCACCGAACTCAAGCGTTCGCGTCATGCCGTGATCTTGGCCCATAACTACCAGACCCCCGAGATCTATCACTGTGTGGCGGATGTGGTGGGGGACAGCCTTCACCTGGCCCGGGAGGCCAAACGCCTTGAGGCCGACGTCATCGTGATGGCCGGGGTCTATTTCATGGCGGAAACGGCCAAGCTGCTCAATCCGGACCGGCGGGTGCTCATTCCGGATCGGGATGCCGGTTGCTCGCTTGCGGAATCGATCACGCCGGAGGATGTGCGGGCGCTGCGCGCGGCCCATCCCGGGGTTCCGGTCGTGACCTACGTCAATACCTCGGCGGCGGTCAAAGCGGAATCCGATGTCTGTTGTACCTCGAGCAATGCCGTCCGGGTCGTCGAATCGCTGGGTGTCCCACGGGTCCTTCTGATCCCGGACCGCTATCTCGCGGCCAATGTGGCACGGCAAACCCGGGTCGAGGTCGTGGCCTGGGAGGGACGCTGCATCGTGCACGAGCGTTTCGGCCTGGAGGCCGTCCAGGCGCTGCGGCGGGAACACCCCGGGCTCCAGGTTCTGGCCCATCCCGAATGTCGGCCCGAAGTGGTTGCCGACGCGGATTTCTCCGGATCGACGACGGCCATGTCCGAGTATATCGATCGCCATCACCCGGACGCCGTCGCCCTGCTCACCGAATGCTCGATGAGCGACAACATCACGGTCGACCACCCAGAGGTGCGTTTCATCCGGCCGTGTAACCTCTGTCCCTACATGAAGCGCATCACCCTGACCAAGCTGCGCCGGTCACTCGAATCGCTCGAGCACGAGGTCACGATCGATCGTGCCGTGGCGGGACGGGCCCGGCGTGCGGTCGAGCGGATGCTCGCGCTTTGAGCCGGAAAACCAAGCCGACCATCATCGGGGGAGGGATCGCGGGGCTTGCAACCGCCCTCTGTCTCGCCCCGCATCCGGTGCGCCTCGTGGTCCGGACACCGCTCGGAACCGACGGATCCAGCCTGTGGGCACAGGGCGGGATCGCGGCCGCCGTGGGAGCGGACGACGAGCCGCGCTTTCATGCCGAGGACACGATCGAGGTGGGAGCCGGCCTGTGCGATCCGAGA
>JAKARN010000329.1 GCA_021828425.1 Pseudomonadota bacterium
TATAGAGCAGGATCCAGACGCACAGGAAATCCAGCAAGAAATGGAGCCAGTTCGGGGCCGGCGGCCGACCGGGAATCGCCCGGAACGGGGGGCCCCAGATCTGGCTCATGAGCCAGAAGAGTCCCTGATCGGCGAACATGAAACAAAGCACCAGGACCAGGAACACGCCGACCAGTTGCCAGCTCTGTTTCTGGCCCAAATCCTCAAAGAAGCGCCGCATCCGCGGCGGACGTGCGGAGAAGGATTCGGCAAGTCCCCCATTGAATCCGATCAGCCAGAGGAGAAAAAGGGCGTCTGCGGGGAGTATCCCGAAGAGGGCCAGAAGGGAGAAGGCGGGAAAGGAACCCGCAAAGGGAGCGAGTGGGGTTGCGAGGCTCCCTTTGGCCATGCTGACCAGGGTCACGACCGCGAGCACGCAGAGGGGAAGCACGATCAAGGCAAGGATCAAGACCGACCACAATCCGTAGCGCCGCGTGCCTGCGGGACCCTTCCAGGTGAGGGTCCAGGCGCGGGAGATGACTTGGGAGTAGCGAAGCGGCGGGGTGGTGGGAGATGGTGGCAAGGACATCACCCCGGTTGTTCAGGAATCACGAGGAGGACGGATGGGTGCGGCCGGCCAGCCGGCTGCGCCGGATGCCGTAACCGAAGTAGACGAGGATGCCGAGCCCGATCCAGATCGCAAAACCCCAGTCGGTCGAGGCCGGCAGGCCCGAGATCAACCAGGCCGAAAATCCCATCCCGATCAGGGGAACGACGGGGACCCAGGGCGTGCGGAAGCGGCGCGGCAGCTCGGGGCGGGTATAGCGCAGGACCAGGATCGATCCCGAAATCACGATGAAGGCCGAGAGAAAACCAATGTTGACAAGGCGGGCCACCGTGGTCAGCGGAAACAGTCCGGCGACGAGGGCGATCAGGACGCCGAGGGGGAGGGTCGTCCGGTAGGGAGTTCCGAAACGCGGGTGCACGCGGGCGAACCAGGCGGGCAGGAGGCCGTCCCGCGACAGGGCGAAGCCGATGCGGGCGCCGGCCAGGAGGTTTGCGAAGAGCACGCTCGTGATCCCGGCGATCGCGGCCAGCGAGATCACGATCATGACCCAGGGCAGGCCGATCGCCGAGAAGGCATTGGCGACGGGAGCGGCGTTGTTGAGCGTGGTGTAGGGGACGATCCCGGTCAAGACGAGGCAGACGGCCAGGTAGAGCGCCATCGAGATCGCAAGCGAGAGGACCACCGCCCACGGCAGGTCGTGCTGGGGGTTCTTGGATTCCTCGGCTGCGGTCGTGAGCGTGTCGTAACCGAAGACGGCGAAGAAGACCACCGCCGCCCCCACGAGGACGCCGTGGAAGCCGAAGGGCATGAAGGGGTGCCAGTTGGATGGATGGATGAAGAACAAGCCGACCGCGATCACGAGGAGGAGTCCTGCGATCTTGATCGTGACGATGGTCGAGTTGAAGCGGGCGCCCCACTCGGTGCGGAGGGTCAGGAGGATGGCGATTGCGAGGGAAATCCCGGCGGCGATCACGTCAAACACATGCCCCGGCGCACTCCCCATCGCCCCTTGTGCCCACGGGGGTAGGGTGAGACCGGCCGATCCCAGGAGGGCCTGGACGTAACCGGACCAACCGGCCGCGACCACCGCCACGATGAGCGGGTACTCGAGCAGGAAATCCCAGCCGATGAGCCACGCGGCAAACTCGCCCAGGACGGCATAGGTGTAGGCGTAGGTGCTCCCGGTCACGGGGAGCATGCCCGCGAACTCGGCGTAGCACAAGGCCGCCGCCGCGCTCGCCGTGCCGGCGATCACGAAGGAGAGGATGATGGCCGGTCCCGAATCCCGGGCGGCCACGATCCCGGTCAGCACGAAGATGCCGACGCCGATGATCCCGCCGAGTCCGATGGCGGTGAGGTGTCCCAATCCGAGCACGCGCTGGAACGCCCGGCTTTCGCCGGCCTCCCGCTGAATCTCCTCGACCGACTTGTGGCGGGTCAGGTTCTGCCAGATCGCCATGGCTTGCTCTCTTGTTCTGGGGCAGTCCGGCCCATCATAGCAAGGTCGGCTCCCCGGCGGATGCCTCAGTCGATATCCCGGTCGGTCCAGGTGCCGTCGACCAGCCGCCAGAGTCCCGGAACGGGGTTGGGGTTGCCGAGCTCGGCCGGAAGACGCCCGGGCCGGATGCCGTCGTAGCAGTGAAGCGCGGTGAGACGCCGGATCGCGCCGGGCAGTCCCACCGACGTGAAACCGGGCTGGTTCGTGGCCGGGAACGGCCCTCCATGGTTCATGGCCGGGGAGACCAGGACGCCCGTCGGCATCTTGTCGTTGAGCAGCCTGCCGGCCCGGCTCCGGAGCACGGCGGCCAGGGGGGTGTAGAAATCCTCGTCCGCGCCGTCGTGAGCGGTGAGGAGGGTCGCCGTGAGCTGGCCTTCGAGTCTGTGAGCGACCCCGGGCATCTCGCCGGGATCGATCCCGTGGACGACGAGGGCGGCCGGGCCGAAGGCCTCCGTCTCGAGTTCACCCCGGTGGGCGAGGAAGGTCTGGATGTCGACCGAGAAAAGTGCGGGCCGGGCCCGGAAGCCGGCCTCGGTGACCGGCCGGAGGGCGGTGAGACGCCGGGCTCCGGCCTGCTCCCAGGCCACAAGCGCCGCCTCGAAACGTCTGCGGACACCGTCCGCGAGCAGAACGGCGGTCGGGGCAGCGGCGAAATGACCGGTCAGGGTCCCGATCCAGGTCTCCGCGATTCTGCCGGAAGGCAGGAAGAGGAGTCCGGGCTTGGTGCAGAACTGGCCGGATCCCAAAAGACAGGAGGCGGCGATTTCGGAGGCCAGAGCCTCTCCGCGCTCGGCCAGTGCCCCGGGCAGGATGAAGAGGGGGTTGGTCGAGGACATCTCGCCGAAGAACAGGATGCCGGCTGTGTCGGCATGGGCCTTGAGGGCAAGCCCGGCCGGGCGGCTTCCCGTGAAACAGACGAGATC
>JAKARN010000330.1 GCA_021828425.1 Pseudomonadota bacterium
CACAAGATGAATGGCACAACGGGTCGGCGGGATCTTGGGCTTTCCAGCCCCCCCGGCCCGGGATGCACTTCACCCCCAGCGCGTCCCCGCCTCCGGTCCGATACATCGCCAACCCATTGTGGATGCCGCCATCAGGAGAACAACCCCGCACGACCATCAGGGCTAATTTTTGCCCACTTGAGTTGAATTCGCCATAAAGCCCAAACCCCTCCAGCTGTGCTTACGCTTCGACCTAAGGGAATAGCGTAGACCCGACGCGTTGTCACGGCGAACAATCCCCAAGGCGCACCCTCCGGACTGTTGACCTGGAGCATTCGTTCTCCCGGGATTTTCCACTCGTAAACTTCCATAGTTCCCGGGACCTTGCTGATATTCGGTGTCTGTGGATGAGCGGTCCCCATACCGGGAAAGAGATGATCATTGAGGCCCTGGACTCCCGTGACGGGTGTCGCCAAACTTGCAGTGACCGTTGAAATTCCGCGGATCGCAAAGAACAGGACGCCAAGGAAAAAGCCATCTCCGCCCTCCGGGGCGGGAGGATCTCAAGCTCACGGCCTCTCGCCTTCACCACCCGCATCGCCGGCCGGCCGCAACGGCCACTGATCGGCGACGGACGTCTCCGCTACGCGGAGGGCGGCGGGAGCGGGGCCGCGAAGAGGGGCAGGTGCGCGAGCGCGATGATCCCGCCCCAGCGCCCGGCCTCCCCTTCGGTGGCGATCGCCGCCTCGGCCACGACCCGGGCGTGCGCCTCCCGGGCGATGGCACGCAATCCGTCCAGGGTCGATCCGGTGCTGATCACATCATCCAGGAGAACGACCGCCCGTCCGGACAGGAGCTTCCGGTCCTTGGCGTCGAGGTAGAGCACCTGTTCATGGCCGGTCGTGATGGAATGGGTGGTCACGCGCAGGGCCTCGCCCATGTAGGACTTGTAGGTCTTGCGCAGGACGATGTAGGGCCGGCCGGAGGTGACCGAGAGGGCATGGGCGATCGGAATGCTTTTCGCCTCGGCCGTGAGGAGCACCTCGTAGTTTCGCGGCTCCAGGCGCCGGGCGAGTTCCCGGGCTGCGGCCTCGACGAGTTCGGTATCCCCGAGGATGTTGAGGACGGCGATCGCAAGTCCTCCGTCCACCGCCACCACCGGCAGGTGACGCCGGACGCCGGCGATCTCGAGCACGTAATGATCCGGGGGCGGGAGCCTGTGAGCACTCATGGAATCAGGATACCGGTTCGGCCGTCCCATTGCCGGCCGTGGGCATCACGAGGACCGCGGCGCCCCGGATGCGGCCTGAACGCAGATCCTCGAGTGCCCGGTTGGCGTCCTCCAGGGGATAGGTCTGAACCCGGGTCCGGACCGGGACCTCGGGTGCCCGGGTGAGAAACGCGCGGGCATCGGCGCGGGTCAGGTGGGCCACGCTCTGCAGACGGCGTTCCCCCCAGATCAGCGCGTAGGGGAAACCCGGGAGGTCGCTCATGTGGATGCCGCCCAGAACCACGATCCCGCCGGGGCGCACGGCCGCGAGTGCCCGTGGAACCAGGGCGCCCACCGGAGCGAACAGGATCGCGGCATCGAGCGGGGTGGGCGGGGACTCATCCGATCCGCCGGCCCAGGCGGCCCCGAGCGAGCGGGCGAACTCCTGGCCGGAGCGGTCGTCTGGCCGGGTGAAGGCATAAACCGTCCGCCCCTCGAACCGGGCCAGCTGGATCACGAGGTGGGCGGCGGCTCCGAAACCGTAGAGGCCAAGCCGGCGTGCGGGTCCGCAGAAACCGAGGCAGCGAAAACCGATCAGACCGGCACAGAGGAGCGGTGCGGCCTCGGCATCGCTGTAACCGGGAGGCAAGGGGTAGACATAACGGGCGTCTGCCACCGTCTGGGTGGCATAGCCGCCGTCGATCTGGTAGCCCGTAAAGCGCGCCCGGGAACAGAGGTTCTCGGATCCGGCCCGGCAGGCCTCGCATTGCCCGCAGGTGGAGCCCAGCCAGGCCACCCCCACCCGCGCTCCCACCTCGAAGTCCCGGACACCGGATCCACACGAGCGGATGCGGCCCACGATCTCGTGACCGGGGATCACAGGATAGGAGATGGCGGGCAGTTCGGCATCCCGGAGATGGAGGTCGGTCCGGCAGACCCCGCAGGCCGCGACGTCGATCAAAACCTGCCCCGGGCCGGGGGCCGGTATCGGCCGCTGTCTTGAGACCAGGGGAGACCCCGCGGTCTCCAAGACCTGCGCACGCATCACGGACATCGCCGGTTCATCCTCCCCGAGGTATGAGAAAATAGACTAGCGGATTGGGGAGTGAGATTCCATGAAGTACTGTCCAAACTGCGGCGGCCCCCTCGAGCGGCGGATTCCACCCGGCGACAACCGTCCCCGCGACCTCTGCAACCGCTGTGGCGAGATCTTCTACGAAAATCCCCGCATGATCGTGGGCTCGGTCCCGGAATGGAACGACCGGATCATCCTCTGCCGGCGGGCCATCGAACCCCGGCGCGGCCTCTGGACACTCCCGGCGGGTTTTCTCGAAAACGGGGAGACCTCGACCGAGGGTGCCGGGCGGGAAAGCACCGAGGAGATCGGCGCCGCCGTGGCCGTGGGCGATCCCTTGATCCTGATCAACCTGCCCCGCATCCACCAGATGCATCTTTTCTACCGGAGCCGGCTTCTGGCCTGGCCGGAACATCCGGGGCACGAAACGCTCGAGGTGGCCGCCTTCGGCGAAGACGACCTGCCCTGGCCCGAGGTCGCCTTCCCGAGCGTACGGCTTGCCCTCGAATACTACTGGCAAGAGCGCCGCCGGGGATCCGGCTTTCCGTTCCGGATCCACGATCTCAGGATCGAACGGGCCCTTCAGCCTGTGGCAAAATACAGCCTCCCGGAATCCGGAGCTTCTCCATGACCTTCGTCGTCACCGAGAACTGCATCAAGTGCAAGTACACCGACTGCGTCGAGGTCTGCCCGGTCGACTGTT
>JAKARN010000331.1 GCA_021828425.1 Pseudomonadota bacterium
TTTCCCGCGGTAATCTCCGAAACGGATCATTCTTCCATCAGCTCCCTCGATTTCAAGATCGTAAAACCGACTCATGAAACTTTCTCACTCGATTCGGGTTGCCGAGGAATCGGGAGTGTCTGATGGTCCGGTACTTCGCTCCGGCGCAGATGGACCAAAAGCAAAGCAAGCGCCGCAGGTGTCATTCCATCAATTGCCGAAGCTTCTTGGAGGGTTCCCGGGCGAATGAGACGGAGTTTCGTGGCGAGCTCCCGGGATAGGCCAGGCACCCGATCAAAATCGAAATAGGGAGAGAATTCTCGTTCACGCTCCCGTTCCAGACGTTGGTGCTCGAGCCGCTGACGTTCGACATACCCCGCATAACGCAGATCGATCTCGATTCCGAGACCAATCTGCGGGTCCTCAAGCCCAGGCCCGAGACCGGGAAACGTCATCAAGCCTGCGTAATCCACTTCCGGCCGACGGAGGAGATCCAGTGCTGAAGTGGATGCCTCCAGACGAATCCCTAGGCCTGACGCCACTTGCTGAACTTCTGGATCTTGAGGATTGATCACCCACCGCTCCAAGCGTTCCCGTTCGGTGGTTGCCTGGCGGGCCCTCTCCTCAAAAATCCGCCACCGAGTATCATCAATCAAGCCAAGGGTACGCGCGACCGGCGTCAGGCGCTGGTCCGCATTGTCACCCCGCAGAAAAAGCCGGTATTCGGCGCGGCTTGTGAACATTCGATAGGGTTCCCGGGTTCCCCGCACCGTCAGATCATCAATCAGGACTCCGAGGTAGCTCGACTCCCGTTGTGGGTTCCAAAGGTCCCGGCCGGACGCCCGGAGCCCCGCATTGATCCCGGCCACAAGCCCTTGTGCTGCTGCTTCCTCGTAACCAGTCGTTCCGTTGATCTGCCCAGCGAAAAACAGGTTGGTCAACTGGCGGGTTTCGAGCGAATGATGGAGATTCCGGGGATCAAAGTAATCGTATTCGATGGCATATCCGGGCCGGGTCAGGTGGGCTCTCTCGAGCCCAGGAATGGTTCGTACGAAGGTCTGTTGTACATCAAAAGGCAGACTGGTCGAGATGCCGTTGGGATACAGTTCGGGCGTATCCAGCCCTTCAGGCTCAAGAAAGATCTGGTGGCGGGTCCGATCGACAAAGCGGGTCACCTTGTCCTCGATCGAGGGACAGTAACGGGGGCCGATCCCTTCGATCGCGCCGCTAAACATAGGTGATCGACCAAGGTTGTCTCGAATGATCTCGTGTGTTGCCTCGTTGGTATATGTGATGTGACAGGTGACTTGTCGCAGTGTACCGGGGGGGGTGGAGGTAAAAGAAAAGTACGGTGGTGGGTATTCCCCCTCCTGACGCTCAAGGCGGGAAAAATCGACCGTTCGACCATCGAGACGAGGTGGTGTACCAGTCTTAAGCCGACCGACGGGCAAGGCAAGTTCGCGCAACCTTGTGGCCAGACGGTTGGAGGGAGGATCCCCGGAACGTCCACCACTCGACTGTGATTCGCCGACATGAATACGGCCATCCAGAAAGGTACCGACAGTCAGGACAACTGCCCGGGCAAAGAAACAAAAGTCAAATTCAGTTCGGACCCCAAACACCCGATCCTGTTCCACAAGAAGATCAGCGGCTGACTGTTGGGCTATCCAAAGCCCCGGGGTTATCTCGAGTCTCCGGCGGATGGCTTGACGGTAAAGCACCCGGTCACATTGGGCACGGACCGCGCGGACAGCGTATCCCTTGCTCGCATTCAGTGTCCGCCAATGGATACCGGCTTGGTCTGCAGCCCATCCCATGACCCCACCCATGGCATCGATTTCTCGGACAAGATGCCCCTTGCCGATCCCGCCCACCGCTGGATTACAGCTCATCTGTCCCAAGGTTTCGATGTTCTGTGTCAAAAGAAGGGTACGGGCACCCATCCGAGCCGCAGCAGAGGCAGCTTCTGTTCCGGCATGCCCCCCCCCTACGACAATGACGTCGTAGTGCGCCTCGGCACTTGCCCTGGATTGATACATAGATCCACCCTCACCCTCTTTATCATATCGCGTCTCCCAACCCGGGATCAGGGCGTGCCCCCTGGCCCACGCGTCCGATCATCGTCCCCGTCCATCTTGACTATACTGGTTGACAGGAGACTCCACGACCCGAATGCTGTTATTTACCCTGACACAACTCCTGATAAACCCGTCTTGGCATTGCAACCGGCGGACCAGAGGAGGTATCCATGTCTACTCCAACAAGACTGCTTGCCATCAGTCTTTCAATCGCGACCATTTTCCTCTTTGGGATTCGCGGGAGTTTGGCTCGAATCCATCCTATGGGTCCCACGAGCACTCCGCCTCGGTATCTGCCGTGGGCACCAGTTCCTATTCTGATGCCCATTGTCTGGCATAGTGCGATCGAACTGCGTCTGACCCCCCCACAGGAAAAAAGCCTCTTGAAGTGGCGGGGCGACCAGATGCGCGCCTGGACCACCTCTCGCCGTCAGTTCATGCGGGACAACCGGGCCCTAAGAAATGCCCTATTGGATAGCAAACCTGAAAACGCCCTGAACACTCTCGTAGCTGCTGTGCACAACGATCAAGCCCGGATGCTCGATACCGAGATCGACCAGGTAGAGTTCCTGCATAGACTTCTCACCCCTCAACAATGGAAACGACTGATTGCGCTCTACCGGTTCAGGATGATGCGAGGAGGATGGCACCGACGATTCATCCGGTGAAAATAGCTTTCGGGTATTCATCCCATCCACACCGGCGTCCATGAATCCCCCGGTGGAAGGATTTGCCGGATCTCTTCACTTTCCGATACAGAAGGTGGAAAAAATCGCCCCCAAGAGCGCTTCGGTTTCCGGTGGATCCAGAATTTGCCCAAGCGCTACTTGGGCCCGACGAACCCCCTCGGCCATGAGCTCGAAAGGCTCATTGCGTTCTAGAGCAATTCGTGCTCCGAGGATTTCC
>JAKARN010000332.1 GCA_021828425.1 Pseudomonadota bacterium
ATCTTGGCTCTTTCGGTAAATTGAAAACAACTGCTGGTATACAAGCCCGACCAGCGTTGGGAGATCAAGGCGGCTTGCATTTGGGCTCAAGTCTGCTCGGAGTTCGCGCAGGAGATTCAGGGTAAAGGCCTTGGGAGTTTGCTTAGGATTCAAAATGAGCGCGACTTCAACGCCAGCAGGTGATTGTTCAAGCAGGCGGCGAACCAAGGTCGTTTTGCCGGTTCCCACTTCTCCTGATAGCTCGACGAAACCTCCTTCTTGTGTCAGACCATAGAGAAGATGAGCAAGTCCCTCTTGGTGTTGCCGGCTCAAAAAAAGAAAGCGCGGGTCGGGCGTCATCCCGAAGGGTTCCTCGCGCAGACCGAAATAAGGAATGTAAGGCGAACTCACCCCACACTCCCGGCGCGGGAGTGGAGGAAGATGGCCGACATGAGTCTCATCGTAATGCTGCGATCAGCCGTATTCTGCGCTGTCCTGCCCGTTTCAAGGGGGTGCTCCCAGTTCGGGGAAATTGCTCCAGTGCTGGCCCAAAGTCTTTCAAGAACCGGATGGCGGGTTTCACCGGGCTGGGAAGTGGTCCAAAATGCGGTTGACATCCCGATAGATTGCAGCAGCCGAGAAGTTGGACTGACTAATTCTGCGGGTAACCCATCCTCTCCAGATCAGCCGGTGTTTTTTGGCGTCAAGGACATCGATGACCAAAACTGCCACGGGGTAGGAGTAGCCATAGCCGTAGGGTCCAAAATAGCCGTATCCGATTGGTCCGGGGCCAAAGAACCCATCATCGTCATAGCCCGGGAAGAAGGGGTCTCCATAGAACCCGTAGCCGTAGAAGAGCGGTGGGTTCATAACCATCTCCCTGTGGCTGATCAGATGATCCGTGACGAGGAACTGCGCTTGGGAGCGATGTTTCCGGTATGAAAAACCTCTGTTTCTCAAGGCTTCAATGACCGCTTGCTTAATCCGATGGGAGACGATACCACTATCGACGATGGGGTTCTTGAGTGGGGTTTTGCCCGATTTCAACCAGGCAAAATCTTGTAAACCAGCAAAATGCGCGGTCCGTGACGTTTCTACACCGACCGGAGAGACACAACCGGCAAGGAGCAAGAGCCCTGCAAACAAAATCAGGAAACGCGAAAGCTTCATCATGACGAAAACCTCGAAAACCAACCCTTGGGAAATCTCAAACGGTAATTAAACGTTTCCAAGTCCCCTAGGATGACCAGTATAGCCTGCTCTGGTAGGACCCGATTCGCGTTATAAAAGTTTAATCCTATTGTGACACCCGGGATCGAAAAAAGGAGGCTATCTGGATTCTCAGCCCAAGTATTGCTATTGCTGAGCTCACGCGCCCGGGTTCGGGATTTCGGGGTCACCGGGGACTAAAAACCCTTCATTTAAGTGGGTTTAGGGTCAATCCGCAAGCTGGGATTGCGAGAAACTCAAGGTGTCTCTGGGTCTCTGGGTGGTCCTGTGTTTGATCGCGGGATTGGTGTAATTAATCCGGGCTTTCCCAAGGTCATCCTGCGTGGCATTTTACGGCTGTTTCTAAGACCCCAGATTGAAGGTGATCTTCCATCCACAGGGCCGATTTTGTTGACCGCTGATCATGTGAGTTACTGGGATGGACCGCTACTTGCGATTTGGCTTGAGCGGAAAGCTATTTTTGCCGTTCATCCTGATTTTGCCAGGACTTGGTTCTGGTCTCGCTGGATTAGTCTTTGGTGTGGACTCTGGAGACATGATTACCTGGCATTATCCATGCGCAGCCCGTTCGGACTGAGGCGCCTGCTCCGCTCGCCGTCAGAAACGGTTATTTGCCTGTTCCCGGAGGGTGCGATCCGCAGGCGGGCAGCTCCCTTACCATGGCAAGCTGGGATGCGGTACCTGCTTGAGAAACGGCCAGAGCTCAAACACTGGCATCTCACCGCATGTCCGGGGAGGGTATGCCCTTCTCCGTCCGGTGTCAGACCATGCTGGCATTGGAAGATTGAGCCGGGCACTCAGTACGCTGACTCCTAGGGCACAGATCCGGCACAATCCTAAATCGCTCTCTGAGGTTGCTCCTAGGATCCGCGCTGGTTGTTTCTCGGTTATCCAAGCTAGTTTGTGCCGGGCATGCCCGTTGTCTCATGAGGGCGATCAATCGGTCGGGTCCCCAAGGCATCGGGAGGGAAGGCATCAACCGAGATGATTTCATAGACCAAGTGGTAAAAGCGGTCGAGAGTTGTCCATTCGGCTTCCGTCAAGAGTCCCTGCTCATGCGCCCAACGGGCACGGTCGGCGTCGGTTTGTGCCAGTGTGGGTGGTACCCCGCCAGCCCGAATTTTCCGTTCCAACGCTTCCACTGCCTCCACTTGAGAGAGAGCTTCTTCAAGTTGCACCAAGGGGCGTGCGGCATCACCTGCGGTGCTGATTCCCGTGGTGAGGCGATCTCTCGCTTCGTTGATGCTGGTGAGAAGGTGCGCGACTTCACGGGATAGGTGGTCGGAAGGTGCAGAATAAGTTCGTCCCGTTGGGAAGACCAGCATCCTGAGAAATAGTGCAAGTGTGCGATTCGGGAAGTTCCTCAGAAAATCATGGGTTCTTTCTTGGAACTGATAGATAAGCCAGCGGCAGGACCACTCGACAAGAGGGACGTCAATCTCCGGCCGGCCTTCATCTTCGAACCGTTTAAGGACGGCAGAGGCGAGGTAGAGATAACTGAGGAGATCACCGAGGCGCGCGGACAGGCGTTCTTTCCGTTTGAGATCGCCACCTAGGGCGAGCAGCGTGGCATCCGACAGGAGAGCAAAGGATGCGCAATAGCGTTCGAGGTGCTGGTAAAATCGCCTGGTCGGTCCCGTAACCGGACTTTTGGCAATGTGCGCAGCCCGGAATCCGAAGATCCAGCTTCGGATAGCATTGCTTAGGAATAGTCCCGCGTGGGCCCATACCAGTCGGTCGAAGCGGGTGAGTG
>JAKARN010000333.1 GCA_021828425.1 Pseudomonadota bacterium
CATCCCGGCGAGCACGGACTCCGGCTGGGCAATGGCCAGCACCGGACCCTGGGCGATGATTTCAAGATCCGGTCCCGTCACGACGGTCGCAATTTCGAGAATGCGGTCCTCAAGCGGATCGAGCCCGGTCATCTCGAGGTCGATCCAGATGAGACGCAGTGATCGCTGTCCCGGCCCGCCTCCGGCGGGCTCGCTCACCCCGGCGGCCATCCGAGAACCCGTCCGGACAAGAGGTGGAGATGCAGGTGGGATACGGTCTGTCCTCCCCACGGGCCCGTATTGATCACGAGACGGTAGCCACTTTTCGCGAGACCCAAACTCGCTGCAAGGTCTCGGGCCCGGAGCAACCAGTCTCCTGCCACATGGGGTTGCACCCCCACCCATTCGGCCAGCGAGGCCACATGCCGCTTCGGGATGAGGAGGACATGCACGGGAGCCACCGGGTGGGCGTCATGAAAGGCGATGAAGTCAGGATCTTCATCCACGATTTTCGCCTCCAGCTCATGTCGGGCGATCCTACAGAACACACATTCGTTCATGGCGCACAAGCCTCCCCTCGGGCGCGGGGCCCGTCACTCATAGTTCCGCCTTCCCTGAATGGCCTGGACCAGCGTATGACCATCCAGATACTCGAGTTCACCGCCCATGGGGATCCCCTGGGCGATCCGCGTTGATGGAATGGAACGAGCCCGGCACAGGTTGGCGATGAAGTGGGCAGTGGCCTCCCCTTCCACGGTCGCATTGGTCGCGAGGATGACCTCCCGGATTCGTCCCTCGGCCAGGTGTGTGACCAGAAGGTCGAGTCCGATGTCCTCCGGACCGACCTGGTCGAGCGGTGACAGATGCCCGTAGAGAACAAAATAGGTGCCGCGGTAGCTCGCGGTGTTCTCGAGCGCGATCACGTCCGCCGGCGTTTCCACCACGCAGACCTGACTCCGATCCCGTGATGCCGAACGGCAGATCGTACAAAGCGCGTCCTCGGCATACATGCGGCACGACTGACACAACTGCAAGCGGTCGAGCGCCTCGCTCAAGGCCCGGGCCAGGCGCCGCGCCCGTTCTCCCTGGTCGTTGATCAGGGCGAGCGTCAGCCGCTGCGCCGTGCGGGGACCCACGCCGGGCAGTTGCCTCAGCGCTTCGGTCAAATGCTCAAGCGGCGCTGGCATCACTTTCATGGCCGGGGCCGGATCCGAGGATCCGCTCCACTCCTACTCATGTTCCGCCCCCCCCGCTCCCTCGGGCGTCACCGAACCGGGCTGGATCTCGAAGCCCAGTCCGAGGAGCTCCTGGACGCCGGGATTCCGTTCGAGGGTTTCCCGGGCCTCCTGGCGTTTCGCTTCACGAACCGCTTCCTCGTGATGTGCCGGCGTCGGCCCTTCCGCCGGGCCGGTCTCGAAAACGATATGCACAGCCTCCCCTTGGGCCTCCCGGAGTGCGGCTTCGATCCGGCCTTTGAGCTGTTCAGTGAGCACGGTCTCCATCCCGACGGGCAGACAGAGCACGAGTTCGCGGTCGGCGAACCGGCGGCAGACGGACTGGTTCAGAACCTCTCGGGCAACACCTCCCAACGTGAGCCGGGACACATAGCGGGGCCAGTTTTCCGGAGACAAGGGAACGGGGGAGCCGGCCGGGGCCGAATCGCGGGCGCTCCCGGGGGGGGCATCCGGCGCGGGGAGGCGCTCCGCAAGCGGGGGGCGGGGAGCGGGAGGATGAGCGCCGGACGACGGCGGCCGAAAACTCAACAGGCGGATGCACGTCATGTCAAATGTCATCCGCGGATCGTCGACTGCCCGGATCTCCTCGAGTCCGCGGCGGACGATCTCGTAGTCCAACTGGAGGTCGAGTGGATCGACACGTGTGAGCAGATCCTCCCAGCGCGCCAGGTCTCCGGCACGAACCCTGAGACCTGCCCCCCACTCCTGCCGGGCCGCCAGTTCGACGAAGCGGCGACCCATGGACTCGAGGATTCCCGCATAATCCGGCTCAAGCGCGTGCAACGTCTCGAGGAGTGCCCCCAGGCGGTGGGGATCACGTTCGAGTACCGCAAAGACCAAGGCATCGAGCTGCTCGGGAGCCAGGGTGCCCAGGATTTCCACCACATCGCTTTCCCGGATGCACCCCCCCCCATAGGACAGGGCGAGATCCAGGAGGCTCAGTGCATCCCGGACGCTGCCCCCCGCAGCACCGGCCAGGAGATCGAGAACCAATGGATCGGCGTCCACACCCTCCGCCCGGATCACCTCCGCCAGGTGGGCGGCGATCCGCTCCGACGGGACACGCCGCAGGGCAAAACGCAGGGCACGGGACTGGATCGTCGCCGGCACCTTCTCCGGTTCCGTCGTGGCCAGCAGAAAATAGACATGGTCGGGCGGCTCCTCCAGCGTTTTCAGGAGGGCATTGAATGAGTGGGCCGACAGCATGTGCACTTCATCGATCAGGTAGACCCTGAAACGACCACGGGTTGGCAGGTAGGGAACATTCGCGAGGAGTTCCCGGGTCTCCTCGACCCGGGTCCGCGAGGCGGCATCGATTTCGAGAAAATCCGGGAAGGATCCGGCATCGATCGCCTGGCAGTGGGCACAGGTTCCGCAGGGCTCCGCGGTCACCCCCCCCTCGCAGTTGAGTGCCTTGGCGACCAGCCGGCCGAGGGTCGTCTTGCCGATCCCCCGGGTTCCCGAGAACAGAAGGACTGGATGCAGCTGTTTTTTCCGCAGGGCATTCTGCAGGGCACGCACCACGGGTTCCTGGCCGATCAGCGCCTGGAAGGAACGGGGTCTCCATTTGCGGGCCAGTGGCTGGTGAGCCACCGGGGCGGACCCCGCAGTTTCCACCGGCGTCATGGCTTCGACTCGCCGACGGGGCAGGAAACACCCGGCATCCTGGCGGAGAGGGTGGGATTCGAACCCACGATACGGTTACCCGTATACACACTTTCCAGGCGTGCTCCTAGATCGGA
>JAKARN010000334.1 GCA_021828425.1 Pseudomonadota bacterium
CTTGTCCACCGCGGCATCCAACCAGGGACCCGCTGCGGATCACGGCTGCACGCAGCGGGGAAACCGTCCGGAGGGAGGATCGACCCCGCGCACGTCACTTGTGGCTCGTCGTCACGACTGCAACCAACGCGTGCAGAATCGCATCCGGAGGCGGTGGACAACCGCTGACCACCTGATCCACGGGAAGCACACGGGCAACCGGTCCGCAGCTCGCGTAACCCAGCCCGAAAAGTCCTCCGGTGCAGGCGCAGTTACCAACCGCAATGACCCATTTCGGGTCCGGCATCGCGTCATACGCCTGTTTCAGGGCGGTCTCCATATGCCGGGAAACCGGACCCGTCACCAGCAACACATCGGCATGGCGAGGACTGGCCACGAACCGGATTCCGTACCCTTCGAGATTGTAGTAGGGGTTGGTGACCGCATGGATCTCGAGCTCACAACCGTTGCAGGACCCGGCATCGACGTGGCGAACTGCCAGTGCCCGGCCAAAGCGCCTGTGCAGCTGGGCCTGAAGCTTTGATACGGGTCCCGAGTCGTCCTGATGCGAAATCCGGGATTCGGAAATTATTCCGGTTCGGAGGATCTGCTTCAGGGTACGGAGCATGACGGGTTCTGCCTCTAAAGGTCCTGACCGCTGTAGGACAGGTTGAAGGACTTGTTGATCAACGGGAAATCGGGCACGATATTGCCGATCATTGCATGTTCGAGCACGGGCCAGTTTTGCCAGGAAGGGTCGTGGGGATGGCAACGATGGATGATGCCCCCGGCGGTTTCCAGACCCACCAGCACGGGTCCGCGCCAACCCTCGACCAGTCCGAGCCCGAATCCGTCCGGCACCGTGTCCGGCAGCGATCCGCGATGCGATGACGCGGGGAGCTGCTCGAGCAGGATCCGGCTGAGCCGGAGCGATTCGAACAGTTCCTGGAACCGTACGGAGACGCGGGCCCCAACATCTCCTTCGGAACTGTATCCCGGACGTACGTCAAGCGTGTCATAAGGTGCATGGCCGGGATCCCGCCGCGCATCCCTCCTCTGCCCGCTTGCCCGGCCCGCAAGCCCCACCAGTCCCAGCTGACGGGCAAGCCCAGGACTGACACGACCGGTTCCCGAGAACCGGTCTTGAAGACCCGCGTGATCCTCATAGATCCCCGAGAGGGTGTTCAGTTCGGATTCCAGTCGCGGGATCGCTTCGAGCAACATCCACCGCTTGGATTCATCGAGATCCGAGACGACGCCCCCAGGGACGATGGCATCCATCAGGTAGCGCGCACCGAAAGCCCGTTGATTGGCCCGGATCAGGTCTTCTTTGAGACGCGAAAATTGCGCCAGGGCGACTCCGAATCCGGCGTCATTGCCGAGTGCACCGAGATCCCCGAGATGATTGGCGATCCGCTCCCGTTCGAGATAGAGCGCACGCAGCCACAGGGCACGCGCGGGGGGATGGATCCCGCAGATCGCCTCCAGCGCCATGCAGTAGGCCCAGGAAAATGCCACTGCAGAATCACCGGAGACCCTCGCCGCAAGTCTCTCGGCACCGAATGCCGGAAGCAGGGTAAATCGCTTCTCGATCCCCTTATGGGTATAGCCGAGCCGTTCCTCGAGACGGAGAACTTTTTCACCCACGACCGAAAAGCGGAAGTGCCCGGGTTCGATCGTGCCGGCATGGACCGGGCCCACGGCGATTTCGTGTACGCCGTCACCCGTGACTCGAACGAAGGGATACGATCGGTCGGTGGATGGCCCGGTGGAGGACACGCTATCGAAGTCGTATCGAAGGGGGAAGCAGTCCTCGGACCACGCGTCATGGCGGATCCACGGCCTTCGATCGGCAGCTTCCGCACGGACCCCGAGCAGATCATAGGCGGCACGTTCCATGCGACCGGCCGCAGGAAAAATACCGGCAATCGAAGGATAACCCGGTGCTTGAGCCGGAAGGGCCACTTCGACAATCACGATTCCCGCCTCATCCTGCAAAGCGACCCGGAGCAAGAATCCACCGCCAGACTTCCGGTGATCGGAAACCCACAGCGCCTGCAGCACCCCTCCTTCCTCCTCAACTGAACGGCACAGCATCTGCAGCGGGTCCGGGGAGGTCCGGACAAGACAGACCGGAACCGCTCCCGTGCGCTCCTCGACAACCTGACCAAAGCTTGTGTAGTCCATGGCCATCACCCGATGAGCTTCGCTGCCGCGCGGTACCACTCTGAAAGATCATGGGGAATATAAATCCCGAGCAGAAAAACCATTGCGAGCTGCAGAAATACCGGAAACATCAGTGGAGTCCGGGACAACGGTTTCAGGTTGGTTTCGCCCCATACCATCTCCTGGACACGCAAGAAAATCGCTCCGAACGCGACCGAGAGCGTACCCATAAGTATCGGGGTTGCCCAGGGATACTCTCTCATCGCAGTGAGAAAGATCAAGAACTCGCTGGCGAATACGCCAAACGGCGGCATGCCGATGATGGCGAGCGTGCCGATCATGAGGCTCCACCCCACCGCGGGATTTGCATTCGCCAGTCCGCGGATCCGATCCATGGCCTGGGTGCCGGCTTGCTGCGCAGCATGACCCACCGTGAAAAAAAGGGAAGACTTGGTGAGCGAGTGCACGGTCATCTGCAGCAGGGCGGCAAAGTTCGCAATGGCCCCTCCCATGCCAAAGGCAAACGTGGCGATCCCCATGTGTTCGACCGAGGAGTAGGCAAACAACCGCTTGATGTCTTTCTGTCGCCAGAGCAGAAATGCGGCCACGGTGACGGAGATCAGCCCGAAACCCATCATCAGCTTCGGAGCCAGACCAGCGTATGCAGACCCATCGACCAGAACCTTGCAGCGAACCACCGCATAGAGCGCGACATTGAGAAGCAGCCCGGACAATACGGCCGAGACCGGCGCCGGACCTTCGGCGTGTGCATCCGGAAGCCAATTGTGCAAGGGGACTAGTCCCACCTT
>JAKARN010000013.1 GCA_021828425.1 Pseudomonadota bacterium
GTCAACCTCAAGCCATTAACCGGAGAAGTCACCTCGATACCCCCGAAACCCCGGGTGTACTGATTTCCTCATCAGACGGAGAACGTTGATGCCCCAATTTCGCCTGCCTGCCAACTCCAGGATCCAGCCCGGAATGGATCATCCGTCTGAGCGATCGCCTGCCCGGCCCTGCGAACTCCGTATCTACCGTTATGATCCGGACAAGCCCGACGTCAACCCCCGTTTGGACCGGTATGTGATCGATCTGGACGATTGTGGTCCCATGGTGCTGGATGCCCTCATCAAGATCAAGAATGAGATGGATCCGACCCTGACCTTCCGTCGCTCCTGCCGTGAGGGTGTTTGCGGTTCCTGCGCGATGAACATCCAGGGAACCAATACCCTGGCCTGTACCCGGTCGATGTCGGACCTGGGTCCCCGGATTACGATCTATCCCCTGCCGCACATGCCGGTCATCAAGGATCTGGTTTCCGACCTGAGCCATTTTTATGCCCAGTACGCGTCCATCGAGCCCTGGCTCAAAACCCGGGGGCAGGCGGGCGATCGGGAGCACCTGCAGTCCCCGGAGGACCGGGCCCGGCTCGATCAGGTCTACGAGTGCATTCTCTGTGCCTGTTGTTCGACGGCTTGTCCCAGTTACTGGTGGAACAGCGACCGCTATCTGGGTCCGGCTGTGCTTCTCCAGGCGTACCGCTGGCTGGTCGATAGTCGCGATGAGGCGACGGGTGAACGGTTGGATCAGCTCGAGGATCCCTTCCGGCTGTATCGCTGCCATACCATCCTGAACTGCACCAATACCTGTCCCAAGGGCCTCAATCCCGCCGCGGCCATCGCCGAGATCAAACGGATGATGGTTGAGCGTGGTTCATGAAGACGGGATGAGGATCCAGCATTTGCGCTGGCAGTGCCGGCGTGGCCGACGCGAGCTGGACCTGATCCTCACGCGTTATCTGGAGGGTCCCTTTTCAACAGCCTCCCCCGACGAACAGGAGGCATTCGAAAAGCTTTTGGAGAGGCCGGATCCCGTCCTCTGGAATTGGCTGTTCCTGGAAGAGCCTGCCGCACTCGATCCGGCAGGGAAGCGGGTGCTCGCGGAGTTGAAAGTATTTCGGGGCGGGTAGCAGACGATTCGGACACCAGCGGTTGGCGCAGCTGTCATAACCCACGATGCTCACCGCTTCGTTGACGGGCTCTTCAGGGGGTTACACCTTCCAGGGAAAGAACGACTTTCCCTCGTACCCCGCCGTTTTCAATGCGCCCATGGGCCTCGTCCGTCCTTTCGATCGGATAGACGGAATCAATGACGGGCTTGAGCTGACCCACGCCCACCATGCGTGCGATCTTGTCCATGAGCGATCCTGAACGGGTCGTCCGGATCAGGTGGATGTCGACGTTTTTGAGATAGGCCCGTCCAAGCGCGGTCTCACTCGCGGTGATGCTCAGAATTCGTCCATGGGGCCTCACCAGTTCGAGATTTTGGGCGAAAACCGGTCCCCCGACCGTATCGAAGACGACATCCACCGCATCGGCACCGATGATCTTGCGGACGGAATCGGCCACGTTTTCGACGCGGTAGTCGATCGCGACATCCGCGCCCAGCCGGACGACGAGATCCACATTGCTTTTCCGGCAGGTGGTGATGACCCGTGCTCCCGCCGCCTTGGCCATCTGGATGGCCAGGGAACCGACGCCGCCTGAACCCGCATGGACCAGGATGGTCTCCCCGACCTCGATGTGGGTCCGTTCAAACAGTGCCTGCCAGGCGGTTGAGGCCGCAAGGGGCAGGCTTGCGGCTTCAACAAAACTGAGGTCCCCGGGTTTGTATGCCACCAGGGTTTCTGGGACCACGTGATATTCCGCATAGGTGCCCGGCGTGAGTTGTGAGATGTCCGCCGTGTAGAAGACCTCGTCACCTTTGCGGAACCGGGTTACCCCGAGTCCCACTTCCTCCACCACGCCCGCCGCATCGGTGCCGATGATCGCGGGAGGCTGGATATCGGTCCAGGCACCATTGCGCCGGATCTTGTAATCGATGGGGTTGACGGATGCCGCGAGGACCCGGACGAGCACCGACCCGGGGCCGGGTTTGGGCCGGGGTTGGAGACGATAGGTCAGGGTTTCCGGTCCGCCAAAGGCGTCCAAAACCACGGCGTGCATCTGGAGATTGGTGCGGAGACTGAAGGTCATGGGGTTTCCCCTTGAGATCTCGAGTACCGCCCTGGGGCCAAACCCGTCAGTGCGGTTCCGGTTCAGACCCAGAAGCTACAGGTAAACCTTTCTGTGCCCAGGCCAGCGTTCCTCCCTGCACATGGACGACGTTGGGCAGGTGTTCAAAAACCTGTTCACAGGCACTCATGGCCCGGTGCCCCGAGTGACACAGGACGTAGATCGGTGCCTCGGGCGGACAGCCGTACTGTTTGAGTTTCTCCCGGAGGGTGGAGACGCTCAGTTCATCCAGAGGGATGAGGAGAGCGCCGGCCGCATGGATCCTTTGATATTCTTCGGTCGTGCGGACATCCAGCAGGGTGATCGGCTCGCCGGACTCAACCCGCTGCTCGAGCTCATCAATGGAAATGGAAGGAATCGTATTCATGGTTGGCCCGGATCGAGAGGGACCCACCTCATGATACGACAGGAACCCCTCCCGGGTCAGCTCCACCGAATGTCATAATCCCGTAAAATCACGAAATCCCAGGGTGGCTGGCATGCGACGCGACCATGTCCGATTTCGTGATTGATTATCCGGATATCCAGTATGCCCGCGAGCGCATTTACCGCCAGGGTCTCGGACCAACTCCAATCCACCGCTGGCATGCCTTCGAAGAACGGTCCGGCAAGAGGGGATACCAGGTTTATGTCAAGTGTGAGAACCTGACGGCCATTGGGGCATTCAAGATCCGGGGCGCGCTGAATGCCGTCATGAGCCTCACGGAATCAGAGGCGCGCCGCGGTGTGGCCACCCATTCTTCCGGGAACCATGGAACCGCCGTTGCCTATGCTGCGCGCGCCCGGGGTATTCCCGCAACCGTCGTCGTTCCGGAGAACGCTTCGCCGCAAAAAATGAACCTGATCCGTCATTACGGGGCGGAACTCATGACCTGCGAACCCACCCAGAAGGGACGTGAGGAGGCACTGGCCCGCCTGGTCCAGGAGCGGGGCCGGGTGCCGATTCACCCTTACGACCATCCAGCGGTGATGGCCGGCCAAGGAACGGTGGCAGATGAGTTTTTGGATTGTGTCCCGGATCTCGATTGGCTCTTCGTGCCGATCGGCGGGGGAGGGCTGATCAGCGGAACAGCAGTCACGGTTCGGACCCGGCGACCCCAGATGCGCCTGATCGGGGTCGAGCCCGAAGGGGCCAATGACACCCAACGCTCGCTTGCGGCCGGGACCCGGACTCCGCACCCGGCTCCCGATACCGTGGCGGACGGACTGCGGGCCTTCGTGGGGACGCTGACTTTCCCGATCATCCAGAAATGGGTCGATCAGGTCCAGACGGTCACTGACCAGGAGATCCGGAATGCCGTCCGGTGGGGTTTCGAAGAGTTGCGGATGGTGGTCGAGCCTTCGGCCGCAACCGTCCTCGCGGCCCTGTCCCGGACGGCGCTGCCTGACCGGGCCCGGGTCGGGGTGATTTTGACCGGAGGGAACGTCGATCCTGGCCTGTGGGCCAGTCTTCGGGAGGACGCTAGCGTCCCCGGTAGGTGATGCGACCCTTGCTCAGGTCGTAGGGGGTGAGCTGGACCGTGACGCGGTCCCCGGTCAGGATCCGGATGTAGTTCTTCCGCATGCGACCCGAGATATGGGCGAGGACGATGTGCCCATTGTCGAGCTTGACACGGAAAGTCGTGTTCGGCAGGGTTTCGACCACGACTCCTTCCATTTCGATGTTGTCTTCTTTGGGCATGGAGTGCTGGATGGCGCAGGGGCACGAGTCAAACACACGCAATTGTGCCTTATGCGGCCCTCTTCTTCAACTGCTCGGATTCTGCCCCGCATCGGATCCTGCATGATTCGTGGGCTCGGCCCATGCCCGGACGGGCGAAGGCCCACTGGCCCGAGGGCTTCATGGAGATTCCACGCGGGACTCCGCTATCGGCGCCGAGTGAGTCTCGAGATAACGTTCCGCATCAAGAGCCGCCATGCAGCCGGTTCCGGCCGAGGTGACAGCCTGACGGTAGACGTGATCCATCACGTCGCCGGCGGCAAAAACGCCGGGGATGCTGGTTTCGGTAAAACCTCCGGACTGGCCGGAACGAACCGCAATGTAGCCGTTATGGAGTGCCAGCTGTCCTTCAAAGACCCCTGTGTTCGGGGTATGGCCGATGGCAATGAAGACACCCTGCACGGCCAGCAGGCGTTCAGTTCCCGACTGGTGTCGCAAGCGGATCCCGGTGACCGACTTGTCATCACCCAATACCTCGGCAACCTCATGTTCCCAGCAGACCTCGATGTTGGGCGTTCCCAGGAGATGACTCGTGAGGGTTTTTTCGGCCCGTAACTGATTCCGTCGATGGACCAAGTAGACCTTGGAGGCCAGATGAGAGAGATAGAGCGCCTCGGTGACCGCCGTATTGCCCCCGCCGACCACGGCGACCGCCTGGTTTTTGAAAAAAAACCCATCACAGGTGGCACAGGCGGAAACGCCATGCCCGCGGTATCGGGTTTCCGAAGGCAGACCAAGATAACGTGCCGTCGATCCGGTCGAAATGATGAGAGCCTGGGCTTCGTAGCTCACCGAATCGCCAGTCAGCTGAAAAGGTCGAGTGTCTAACCGGACCGCCTGGATATGATCAAAAACAATCTCTGTCCCCAGTCGTTCCGCCTGCTTTTGCAGGCGTTCCATCAGGGCGGGCCCCAATACGGGTTCAGGGTCGCCCGGCCAGTTTTCAACCTCGGTTGTGGTCATGAGCTGGCCGCCGGCGTCCACTCCGGTGACCAGGAGAGGCGCGAGGTTGGCCCGCGCGGCATAAATCGCCGCGGTATAGCCCGCGGGGCCGGATCCCAGGATGAGGAGTCTCGCGCGTTTGAGGTCAGGCATGGGTATAATCACCGCGTGAAGGGTCGTGAGCGGGGTGCATCCGTCCCGAGGCCCGTCGCTTTTTCGGCTTGATCATGGCAGAGAGGGAGGATGAATCAGGCCCGAGTGCATGAATTCTATCACGCCACTCCGAAGGGGATCGACTGGAGCGGCTGCCACCGAGGTGTTTTTCCATGCGAGTTGGTATTCCCCGAGAACTCAAACCCAAAGAGGGCCGGGTTGGCCTGATTCCGGCGGCGGCCGCCGAACTGGCCAGACGGGGCCATGAAGTCTGGGTTGAAACTCAAGCGGGCGTCCAGAGCGGATATCCCGATGCGCTCTATCAGGCGGTGGGGTGTCGGATTGCCAAAAATCACCGGGAGCTGTTCGAAAACAGCGAGCTCGTGATCAAGGTCAAGGAACCGATCGCCGAGGATCTGGACTGTCTGGCCCGTCATCACCTGCTGTTTTGCTATTTGCATCTGGCCCCGGTCCCGAAACTGACAGAGGCGCTGGTGCGGATCGGCCTGACCGCCATTGCTTTCGAAACCGTCGAGGAAAACCGGCGTTTGCCGTTGTTGGCCCCCATGAGTGACATTGCCGGCCGTCTGTCCATCCAGATTGGCACCCACCTCCTGCATCAACCGGAGGGGGGCAAGGGAATCCTGCTGGGCGGGGTGACGGCGGCGCGACGGGGACGGGTGACCATCGTCGGTGCGGGCGTGGCCGGCGGAAGCGCTGCCGAGGTGGCGGCGGCACTGGGTGCCCACGTGACCGTGTTCGACCTGGACGTCGACAAGCTGGAGAAGATGCGCCAACTGGGTCCCAATGTGACGGCTCTTTATGCCCATGCCGAAGACGTTGCCCGTAGTGTGGCCCAGGCCGACCTCGTGGTCGGTGCGGTTCTCGTGACCGGGGAAAAGGCTCCCCATGTCATCTCCAAGACGATGGTGCAGTCCATGCAGCCGGGGAGTGTCGTGGTGGACATTTCGGTCGACCAAGGGGGGTGTATCGAATCCACGGTACCCACGACCTATGAAAAGCCCACTTATGTCTGGGAAGGGGTCACCCATTTCACCGTGACCAACATGCCGGGCGCCGTTCCCCGGACCAGTTCGCAAGCGCTGTCGGCCGCCATTGCGCCCTATGCCCTGCGTCTGGCAGACGGTTCATGGCGTGCGCAGGAGTCCCTTGTGCGTGGCGTCAATGTGGAGAACGGACGCATTGTGCACCCGGCTCTCCTGAAGTCCTGAGGAGGGTTTGCCATCAGCCGCCGGCTGAAGTCCACCCCACCGCGCAACCACCGCCTCCTGTGGAATGCCGAGTTTACACACGGGGTGCGGGAAGGTCTCCTCTGGCTCAGTTTTTCCGTGGCTGCAATTCTTTTTCTGTCTTTGCTGAGCTACAGCCCGTCTGATCCCAGTTTTACCTTCGCCGGTTCCGGGTCGCAAATCCATAACTGGATGGGTCCCTTCGGCGCCTGGACTTCTGACCTCTTGTTTTTGCTGTGGGGCTGGTCCGCCTACCTCCTGCCGGCCGGCCTGGCCGGGCTGGGGCTTCTCATCCACAAACCGCCGATCCTGCGTTCCCGGCGTGAACTCTGGCTCAGAACCGGTGGCGGAATCGTGACCGTGATTGCCCTGAGCGGGTTTTTCTCGAACTGGCATCCGGACTCCGTGCTGCCGGCGGGGCCAGGCGGGGTCATTGGATTCGAGGTGGCGCACGGGAGCCAGGCGATCCTGAATCCTGGTGGAACCGCCCTTTTGCTCGTGGCCCTGATTCTGGCCGGGATTTCCCTGAGCACCCGCTGGTCATGGCTGGGGTTGCTGCGCTGGTTGGGGGGGGATGTCCTGAGGCGGGGGCTCCACGGTTTGTGGGCCGGGATCGCTCGTCTGGGAAGACGCTCCGAAGCGCCCCCGGCCCGGCCCCGTCCCGACCCGCTGGGTCCTGACGAGCCGGGTGCGCCGAGGAGCGAGATCCGGATCGAGCCCACCGTCGAACGAGTGGAGCCGGGATTGCGTTTTGAAACGGAGCGGCAGCAGATCCTGTTCAGGGAGATTGGGGGGGTCGAGCGTCCGCCCCTGACGCTCCTCGATACACCGACCGAGCCCATGGGCCGCTACTCGGAACAGGCCCTTTCAAGCATGTCCCAGATTGTGGAGCTCAAGCTCAAGGATTTCGGGATTGCAGCCCGGGTCAGTGCGGTCACTCCCGGACCGGTCGTGACCCGTTTTGAACTGGAGCCGGCTCCCGGGGTCAAGGTCAGCCAGATCACCAGTCTGGTCAAGGATCTGGCTCGTGCCCTGTCGGTTGTGAGTGTACGGGTAGTCGAAAACATTCCCGGAAAATCTGCCGTGGGACTCGAGGTGCCCAACGAGAAACGAGAGATCGTGACCCTCGGGGAAATTCTCTGTTCGCGTGCCTACGAATCGGCCTCGTCCCCCCTGACCCTGGCCCTGGGAAAGGATATCAGCGGGCAACCGGTTGTGACGGACCTCGAGCGCATGCCCCACCTGCTCATTGCCGGCACGACGGGGTCGGGAAAATCGGTGGCCCTGAACGCGATGATCCTGAGCCTGCTTTATAAATCCACACCAGAGCAGATCCGGCTGATCCTCGTCGATCCCAAAATGCTCGAGCTTTCGGTCTATCAGGGGGTGCCACACCTGATGACCCCGGTTGTGACCGACAGCAAGCAAACGGCCGGGATCCTCCGATGGGCCATCCGCGAAATGGAGCGACGTTACCAGCTCATGGCCGATCACGGCGTAAGAAGCCTGGCTGGATACAACCGGAAGGTCCATGAGCTCGCCCTGGACGCGCGTTCCCGCCCCCATCGTGCGGGAGGGGGCTCGCCGGATTCCACGGGAACGGGAGGGGAAGCGCCGCTTCCGGAGCCCCTGCCTCATCTTGTGATGGTGGTCGATGAACTGGCGGATCTGATGCTGGTTCTCGGGAAAAAGGTGGATGAGCTCTTTGCCCGCCTGGCACAGAAGGCGAGAGCTTCCGGGATCCATCTCATCCTGGCGACGCAACGGCCTTCGGTGGACGTCATCACCGGTCTCATCAAGGCCAATATTCCGGCCCGTATTGCCTTCCAGATCACCTCCAAGACCGATTCCCGGATCATTCTGGACCAGAACGGGGCGGAGGCCCTGCTCGGGAATGGCGACATGCTGTTCCTGCCGCCGGGTCAGACGCTGCCCCAGCGTGTCCATGGCGCCTATGTGTCCGATAGCGAGGTTCACCGCGTGGTCAACTGGCTCCGGCAGGCCGGGAGTCCACAGTACATCGATATGGAGATGATCCCGGAGGGTGAGGAGACTGAATCCCTCTTGATTGCCGATCCGTTGCAACCCACCCTTTTGGGAGACGCGAACGATGAGTTTTATCCGGAAGCGGTTCGCCTGGTTCTCGAGACCCGACGGGCCTCGGTCTCGATGGTGCAGCGACGCTTCAGAATCGGTTACAACCGGGCGGCCCGGCTGGTGGAACGCATGGAACAGGAGGGGCTGGTCGGGCCTCTCCAGTCCAATGGCTTCCGGCAGGTTCTGGTCCCCTCGTCCCATGGGGAATAGCCGGAAACTCCGACTCCGCACGCCCCTGTGCGGGCTCGGCGTGGCCGGCGTTGTGCTCGGCTTTTGCCTGTGCCTGCCACTTCCCGCGTGGGCGAGTGCGAGGGGGGGACGAATGTCGGTTGTGGCCCGGCTCGATGGGATCACGACCTTTGCGGCCCGGTTTTCCGAGACGGTGTCGGATCCGGCCCTCAAGACCCACCGTCATCATCGGGGACGGGTCTGGATCGAAAGACCCAACCGCTTTCGCTGGGTCTACAAGACACCCCATGCGGAGACCATCGTCTCGAACGGCCGGGCACTTTGGGTGTACGACATCGCGCTCGAGCAGGTCACCGTCCGTCCATTGTCCCGGGGTCTGGGTTCGACCCCGGCCATGCTGCTCGCGGGAACCCGGTCCCTGAACCGGCTTTTTGTGATCCGGAAGCTCGGTTTGACCGCGGGCCTGGCCTGGTACCGGTTTACCCCCCGCGCCCATCGTGGAACCTTCCGGCGCGTCGAAATCGGTTTTCAGGGGAGGACCTTGCGGGTCATGAAGTTGTGGGATCGCCTGGGTGAGGAGACCGAAATCCGGTTTTCCCATATCCGGATCAACGGGCCCGTGAGCCCCCGTCTGTTCCGGCTTCGGGTACCCTCCGGAGTCGCTGTCATCGGTCACCCCTGAGGGGGGTGAATGTGTCGCGCCACGATGTGGTTCCCCTGTCCGAGCAGTTGCGACCCCATCGCGTCGAGGATTTCCTGGGCCAGGAACATCTGCGTGGATCCGGAGGACCCCTGTCAGCCCGGGCTGACCGGCCGAGTTCCATGGTTTTCTGGGGGCCGCCGGGGACCGGGAAAACGACGTTAGCCCGGCTTTTGGCCTCGAGATGGAAGGCGGTTTTCCTGGCTTTGTCCGCGGTCGAATCAGGAGTCCGGGATCTGCGGACGGCGGCCGAGTCGGCCCGCCGGGAGGAAACCCAGCCAACCCTCCTGTTTGTTGACGAGATCCACCGTTTTTCCAAAAACCAGCAGGACGTCCTCTTGCCTTATCTCGAGGACGGAACCTTGTTTCTCCTGGGAGCGACGACCGAGAATCCGGGATTTGCCCTGACGGGTGCCCTGCTTTCCCGTGTCCGTGTTTTCCCCCTTCACCCGCTGGAACCGGAGGCACTCGGAATCCTCTTGGAACGTGCGGAAAGTCACTGCCAGGAGAAACTGGGGCTGGCCGTCTCCTGGGGTCCGGGGGTCCGGGAGAACGCACTTCACTCAGCCCAGGGAGATGCCCGGAAGCTCCTGCAGGGACTTGAGGCGCTGGTGGGCGGCATCGCCCCAGGCTCCGGTCGGGTCACGGTCGAATCCGGGGACTGGGAACAGGCCATGGGCCGGATCCTCCCCCGTATGGATCGGGATGGCGATTGGTTTTACGATTTATTGTCCGCCTTGCATAAGAGTATCCGCGGTTCGGATCCGGATGCTGCGCTGTACTGGCTCACCCGCTTCACTGACGCGGGGGGAGATCCGCGCGTCGTGGCACGGCGGATGGTCCGCGCCGCCTCGGAGGATATTGGCAACGCGGACCCGGCGGCACTGGGACTGGCTCTCCATGCCTGGGAGAGCTACGAACGGCTGGGAGAGCCGGAAGGATTGCTGGCACTGGCCCAAGCCGTGATTTACCTTGCGGCGGCAGAAAAGAGCACCGCGGTCTACCGGGCGTCAAGCGCCGTGCAAAACCGGATCCGTGAAACCGGGTCCCTGCCGGTCCCCTTGCACCTGCGCAATGCGCCGACTGCCTTTGCGAAAACGTTGGGTCATGGGCGCGGGTACCGCTATGACCCGAACGAACCGGGAGGGCATGCGACGGGCCAGACCTATCTCCCCGAACCCTTGCTGGGCTCCATCTTTTATGAGCCTTCGGACCGGGGCTTTGAAAGGAGGTTGGCCGAGCGCTTGCTGAAATGGCGGGAGCAGGCGCAACCCAGGAAGGCGCCAGATGACTGAAAGAAAACCGGCAACGCCCCAAGTGCGGCAGGAGCGACAGTCAGTGGATCTCGGGACCGTTTTCGAATGGGATGTGTCCAAGGGTCTCAGGCCACCTCGACCTGAAGCCGATGCCATCCCTGGGGAAACAGGGTATCCTGCGGGGGCTGGGCCTCATGCGAATGGGAGGCGGAATGGAACGTGCGTTCAAGTCCTTTTCGGATTTCTACCGGTTCTATCTGGTCGAACACTCGGACGTGAACTGCCGCCGACTGCATTTTGCCGGCAGTGCGCTTGTCCTCTGTGACGTGGGCTGGGCAATGGTCAGCCGGGATGGCTGGTGGTTACTGCTGGCTCCCGTACTGGGTTACGGTTTCGCCTGGACCGGCCATTTTTTCTTCCAAAAAAACCGCCCCGCGACCTTCCGTTATCCGCTCTGGAGCCTGTGGGGCGACTGGCGGATGTTCTGGGACATCCTGAGAGGACATCTTTCGATCTGAGACGAGGGCCCAGAGCCCGGCGATCCCCCTCCGGCACCGCGACGGGGTTTGGGTAATACTAACGCGTCATTTTGCTGTCCTTGCCGACTCATGCTTGGTGCTTCCCCACTCTGGTCCGGAGTTGCCCTCCTGGGACTTCTCTTGGCCGTCGGGCTGCTCGCCTATGGTGCCCATCGTCTCTGGCACCGTCGCCGGACGCCGAAACTGGTCCAGCTTTTCCGTCCCTTGACTCCCCGGATCAGGGCGAACCTCCTTCTGCCGGATGGTCTGGGTTCGACCCTTCCGATCGATGGGGTCGTTCTTACTGGACAGAAGTTGCATGCGATCCAGCTCTTCAGGATCGAGGGCTCGGTTTTCGGTTCCGCCAACATGAATGAATGGACGGTTCTGGGCCGAGCGGGACGATGGACCTTTCCCAACCCGCTTCTGACCGGACCCCTGCGGATTCTGGCCCTCCAGGAACAGTTGGCGGAGCGAATCCCCGTCCAGGTGGATTACGTCTTTTGGGGTGACTGCAACTTTCCCAAGGGAAAGGAGGACGGGGTGTTCGAGCTTACCGAATATCTCGCCTCCATGCGGGGTGAGATCAGCCTGTCCGGCGAACCACCTCAATCATGGCAGGAGGCCTGGGGTCGACTGGATCGGGTTTAGCGGAAGTCACCCGTGTAGGCCGTGAGGAGATCCTGGAGACAAGCCGTCAATCGGATGGCGGTGGAGAGGTGCAGGAACTCATTCGGGCCGTGGGCGTTGGATTCCGGGCCGAGTACGCCGGTCACGAAGTATTGGGCTTCCGGATACCGGTCGGCCAGCATTTTCATAAAGGGGATGGATCCGCCGGTGCCCATCGCGAGGGCCGGCTGACCGAAATGACGTCTCGAGGTGGCATCCAGCGCCCTTTTGAGCCAGGGAGCCGTGACCGGGGCATTCCAGCCGGGTAGGGCCGAGATGACCTTGAGTTGGACGGGAACCTGGAAAGGAGCCGGCGCGGCCAGCACCGCTTCCAGCGCGGAGACGGCCTTTGAAACCTCGAGGGTGGGAGGCAGCCGGAAGGACAGTTTGAGTGTGGTGTGGGGGCGCAGGACATTGCCCCCGATACGGGCGGGTGGAAGTCCCTCGGCACCCGTGATTTCCAATGTCGGAGCCCAGGTATTTTCAAGCAGGGCCTCTTCCGGATCTTCCGAGCGGGGACGCGTGCTCCCGGCGAAGGGGAACCGTTCCCAGACGAGGTTCTTGAGGGTCCGGGCGGCCTGCCGGATCTCAGCCTCACGATCGGAGGGAATGGTGACATGAAGCGCCTCGAGCCGGATCCGTCCATTCCGTGAATCCTCGATCCGGTCGAGGAGATTTCGGAGAATCTGGAAACTCGAAGGAACAATGCCGCCGGCCGTACCGGAATGAACGCCCTCGGTCAGGGTTTGGGTATTGAGTTCGGCGATGAGGTTGCCCCGCAAAGACGTGGTGTACCAGAGTTGCTCGTAGTTGCCGCACTCGGCGTCCAGGCAGACGATGAGACCCGGTGTGCCCACCCGGTCTGCAAGATCTTCCAGGTAGGCGGAAAGGTCGGGGCTCCCGCTTTCCTCTGAACATTCGATCAGGGTCAGGAGACGTGGGCAGGGAACGCCCTCGGCCTGAAGTTGGCGCAGGGTGGCGACAATCGAGAAAATGGCATATCCGTCATCCGCGCCTCCCCGGCCATAAAGCCGTCCATCTTGCAGGACCGGGGTCCAGGGGCCGAGTCCGGCTCGCCACCCATCGAACTCCGGCTGTTTGTCCAGATGGCCATAAAGAAGGACGGGCGGTTGGCTGCTCCGGCTCGGATGGGATTGGGTTTCAACCGAGAGCAGGGGAGTCGCACCGTCCCGTTCTTGGATTTCCACGGTGGCAAGATCCCGTAGCTGGGCCTGACACCAGTCCCGGACCAGGCGAATGGCCTGATCCATATGGCCATGGGCTTTCCAGTCCGGGTCAAAGGCCGGTGAACGGTTGGGAATCCGGATGTAGTCCTCGAGGGTCGGGAGGATCGAGGTCTGCCAGAAGTGGTCGGTGGCTGCGGGGAGGGTCGGGTGGCTCATGAGCGAGGCATCTCCTGGAAGTCCGGCCGGGGCCGGAAAAAGTCGAGGGTGTTGGTCCTGAGCCGGATTGCGAGGTCAGCGGGATCCCGGTTCAGGTGGGTGGCGAGGAATGCGGCGATATGGGGCAGGAAAGCCGGCTCATTGCGCCGGTTCCGCGGAGGGTGGGGGAGGGTTCGGGGAAGGAGGTAGGGAGCGTCGGTTTCGATCAGGAGGCGGTCTTCTGGGATTCTGGAGAGCAGCGGCAACAGATGGCGGCCGCGCCGCTCGTCGCAGATCCAGCCGGTCAGTCCGATCCAAAGACCCATCGAGAGATAACGGTCAAGTTCTGCGGCGGTTCCGGTAAAGCAGTGGATGACGGCCTTGGGGAGGGCGGAACCGGCACTCCCGAGTATGGCCCGCATGTCCGCATGGGCATCGCGTTCATGCAGGAAGAGGGGCTTGCCGACCCGGATGGCAAGATCCACCTGCTTTTCGAAAATGCGTTGCTGCTGACCCGGTTCGGACAGGTTCCGGAAGTAATCCAGGCCGCATTCACCGATGGCCACGGCCTCCGGCCGTTCGGCGAAAGTGGTGACGGTCTCCCAGTCTCCCTCACGCATCTCTCCGGCTTCATGCGGGTGGATCCCCGAGGTGATCCAGAAGTGATCCGGGTAACGCTGGCGTAACTGTTCCCCCGCCAACACCCCGGGCCCGTTGCAGGAGGTGAGAATCATCCGTTCGACCCCGGCCTCAATGGCCCGTGCAATGACGGCGTCCCGGTCCGGGTCGAAACGGGAATGGGTGAGGTTGGCGCCAATATCAATCCACATCCATTTCACCCGAGGTCATGTGCGCCGTCGGAACAACGCTGGCCGGATTCCGGTGAAAAGTCGGGTGGTCTCTTGGCGGGACGGCATGAGGAGAGGCGGGCGATCCGTCGCTTAGGCAAAGTATTCCCGAAGACGCGTCACGGCGGCTTCCAGGATTTTTTCATCGGTGGCATAGGAGAGACGGAGATGTCCAGGTGCTCCGAATGCGGATCCGGGGACCACGGCAACCCCCGTCTGCTCGAGCAGTGCGCGGGCGAGACCCATATCGCCATCGATTTCGGGGTGTCTTGCGAGGTAGGCCCTGCAATCCGCGAAAGCATAGAAGGTCCCATCCGCCGGCTGGACCCGGATTCCGTCAATCTGGTTCAGTTGCGGAACGAGAAAGTCGTGTCGGCCATGGTAGGTTTCCACCATGTGT
>JAKARN010000335.1 GCA_021828425.1 Pseudomonadota bacterium
CTGCTGACCTGTCCGGAAAGGGTCACCTGTCCTCCCCGCAGGGGTCCTGAGATCGAAAGCGGCAATCCTCTCGCGCTTTCCGGCTCGATCCGCGCACCCAGGGTCATGAGCACGGATACCAGCTCCGCCATCGGCCGCTCCTGAAGTCGCGGGGCACCCTCGAGCCGGATCGGATCCGAAGACAGGGTGGCAAGGGCCAACGCCCAGCGGGCCAGGGTCCCGCTCTCGCCACAGAAAAACACCCTCGGCTTCTTCCATTCCGGACATCCCCCAACACCCCGAACCCGCCACTCCTCCCCTTCCCGACGAAGGTCGGCGCCGAGGAAAGAACCGAAATCCCGCGCCCGTTCCATGTCCTGGTTGTCCGGGGCGTTCTCGATCACACTGGTTCCCTGGGCCAAGGCCGCCAGGAGGAAGGCACGGTTGGCAACGTACTTGCTGCCCGGGAGCCGGAGAATCCCCGCAAGCCCCGGGGGGAGCGACCCCACCCGGATCATCCGCAGCCCGTCCAGGAAATCGAGTATGATGGCCTCCAACTGTCACGCGGCCCCCGCGCACGCGGGTTCCCGGTGTGCAGTTCTGTCCCGTCCGGTTTTCCGCGGAGGCGGCGCGTCCCATGTGGTCCTTTGTCGTTGCTTTTTTTCTGGCCCTTTCGATCGCGACCTTTCTCCTCTTGGCCATGGTGCTGATCCGCCCGCAGCGGTTCCCGAAGCTGGCCCGGCCCCGCATGCGGGTGAGCCTCGCACTCGTGGCACTCGGGGGCTATCTCGTCATGGCGATCAGCCTGACCCTGAAGGATCCGCTCCTCCACCTTTACAACCGATACGGCCCGGCTGCAACGATCTACCGGATCCCCGGCTACTTCCCCCCGCGAGGCCCCGGTCCTCACCGGTAAGCCCTCCCGCGCCACGCGGCCCAGCCAGGTCGCTCGTCTGTCTGGGCGAAGTACACCGTGTCGGTCGCCGGTTCAATCAAGGTCAGTCCCCACTCCTGCTCGATCCGTTCCCTGGAAACCAGCGGCAGGTATCCGCCGGTGTCGATACAGACGTGGGACAGCCGGCGACGCACCTCCGGAAACGGGGTATGCCCGCAGTAGGTGGTGGACAAGTCCGGGTGACGCTCAGGCCAGCTCCGGTTGGAGCGAAGATGCATGATCCGACGTCCCCAAGTCAGCGTTTCGCCAAGCAGTTCACGCTCCCCCGGACCCAGGTTTTCAAATGACTGGTCGATATCCCGGTCCCCGTAAACCGGCGGTTCATGATCCAGGCTCGACTGGGAAAGTTCCGCATGGATGACCTGATAGCGTTCCGCCCCCGACCCGACCACCAGGATGTGGGGCAGGCGACTTACGGTTTCCAGGACCTCCATGAGGCGCGTCCCCAGACGCCGTCTCCGGTCCACCAGTTCGCGCTCGATCCAGGATCCGCCGTTCACGAGAAAATCATCACTCTCTTCCCAGACCACCTGGCCACCCGCCGCCAACGACTGTGCACAGAAGTGCAGCAGCATCTGTTCATGATTGCCCTGAACGGCGTGGAACCATGGTTCATCGAGCAAGTCGAGACAGGCCATCGACTCGGGTCCGCGATCGATCAGGTCCCCCACCGACAGCACACGGTCCCGCACGGCATCGAACCGGACGCGGTTCAAAAGCCGCTCCAGGGTATTGCGGCACCCATGCACGTCGCTCAGGACGAAATCGCGCCCCTTCCGATTGGCCGGCAGGTGCTGGACGACAATGGTTGAGGGTTCGTTCGGGGACACCGGGGACTGTCTCGCAACCGGGTCTGTGAGCTTACCCGAATCGAAAGAACCCCGTTGCCCGAGCCCTTGCCCGCGGACCCAAACAGCGGTGATAGAATCGGACCGATATCCGGAACCGTCGGGTGGAGGATTTTCCCATGTCCAGTTTTCGCTTCCGCCTCGCCTTGCTCGTCTTCCTGGGTTTGGGCCTGGCCCCGGCAGTTCAAGCCATGCCGCAGAGCCTCTACCAAGGCCTTCACTGGCGCTTCATCGGTCCTGACCGGGGCGGTCGGGTGCTGGCCGTTTCCGGTGTACCGGACGAGCCCGAGACCTATTACTTCGGCTCCGTTGATGGGGGCATCTTCAAGACCACCGATGGCGGAACCGTGTGGCGTCCCCTTTTCCAGCATGAACCGGTTTCCTCAATTGGTGCGCTCGCAGTGGCCCCCTCCAATCCCCGGATCCTGTATGTGGGAACCGGCGAGGCTGACATGCGCTCTGATCTCTCGACCGGGGGAGGCATGTTCCGTTCGGACAACGGGGGACTCACGTGGCACCGAATCGGACTGGCCCACAGCCAGCAAATCGGTTCCCTCTGGATCAGCCCCCGCAATCCCAACGTCGTCCTGGTCGCCGCCATGGGGCATGCGTTCGGACCCAACCGGACCCGGGGCGTCTTCCGAACCACGGATGGCGGCCGCCATTGGAAACGGGTTCTTTACCTGAATGACCGGACCGGAGCGATCCAGCTGATCGCGAATCCCCGCAACACCCACGAACTCTATGCCGTTCTCTGGAACGCGGTTCGCCCGCCCTGGAGCCAATATCCACCCCTACAAGGTCCGGGCAGCGGAATCTGGCGTTCCACAGATGGTGGTCGGCACTGGCAAGCGCTCCGGACGGTTGGCCTGCCCCACCATCCCGGCCGGATCGGACTGGCCATCGCCAAAAACGGGCGGCTGTTTTATGCCATCGTGAGTGCCCGCCGGGGCGGTGGACTGTACCGTTCCACGGACGGAGGCCATCGCTGGGCCCTTATCAACCAAACCCACCGACTGTGGGGACGCGGCTGGTATTTTGGCGGAGTTTACGTCAATCCCCGCAATGCGCAGGTGGTCTACGTCCTCAATACCGCAATGTACGAATCCACCGATGGCGGACGGCACTTCACCTCCATCAAGGGTTCGCCCAGCGGT
>JAKARN010000336.1 GCA_021828425.1 Pseudomonadota bacterium
CGAGCGGGAGGGGGACTCCTCACGGCTGGCCTTTGCCCGGATCGGGGTGCTCATGACGAGCCGCAAGACGGGCCGTGCAATGCATCCAACCAACCTGCATGTCAGTCAGGAGCACTATCCCGAGGATACGGTGCAAAGTCGCCTGCCTGACCCTGAGTGGATGGAACGGTGGCTCAATCACCAGATCCACTTTGACGAAGGGCAGGAAAGCCGGGTTGGAGAAAGTATCCTCCGCAAGCTCGGTAACGTCTTGGGTGAAAATTTTGACACGGTGCATGACCTGCGACGCTACCGGCGGGCGCTCGAGGCCGCAGCCCGACCCTCGGGGGAGGGTTTTGGCGAGGGTGCGAGTGCCTGCTGAAGCACAGGTTTTGCCCCATGCGTCGGCCAGCGGGACCGACCTCAGGGGTTCCTCTCCAGTGGCCAGGATTGTGTCTTTGCTTTATGATGAGCCGGGAGTGGGGCGGTAGCTCAGCTGGGAGAGCGTCGCGTTCGCAATGCGAAGGTCGGGAGTTCGATCCTCCTCCGCTCCACCAGAGTCAATGACTTGCCAATAAGGCCTGGTCCAGAATCGGGCTTTTCCGGCGGCCATTGGGCCATTGATCCCATGGTGGTCACGGCGTGGCATACCATGCGGGTTTGGATGTCCAAACCCCAAACGACAGGGTGCCTGCGCGCTTTTCCAGACACGGATTTCCACTTTCCCGCAAGCCGTCCCGACTCTGGCGCCCCTCCCAAACCCTTGAACCCAATCAGTGAACCGTGATTGTCTCGCCTTTTAATACATACGACGCCGCGCCCGAATGCCACAAGGGGGCGGCCATCTCCAGTACACCGGTGGGCGGTCCGGCATTTGGAGATCTCGCTATCCGAAAATGTCCTGTCGCAGCCGCATGTGGAAGACAGACGAGGAGGTGACGGGCAGAGCACAAAACTCCCTCATGAAAGCCCGGTTGTCGCCTTTCTGGCGCGGGTGGAACGTACGGAGGTCCCTGCACCTTAGTTGGCCGGCGCCACACTCCGCCCGATTGACGCAACGCTTCGCAGCGACTCTCGACCCCAAGTCGCGGGATCTCGCACACTCGAATCTTAGCTCACGGAGTTTGCGAGAAAAACGTCGTGGCTCCCATGGCCGCAAATGCCGATAGGCCCGATGCGCCCAGTACCCAAGAGCAGGCGGTGTAATTGCCGGGCGCATCAAAGTACATGAACCCTTTCACCAGAGGAATCATGCCCCCTCCGATCTCAGTTTGTGCAGATTGAAGATAAACAGCCTGTTCTGATGGGCACTCGCCTGTTTCCGCAACTAACATGGGCTTTCCGTAAGATGCGAACTCAGCATAAAAACCATTAAACACTGACCCAAAATTGTCGTAGTTGTATTTGTCGTAGCCATCAAAACCAATCCAGTCTACGTAGTTTGATCCGGGATAATAGGGGGCCGGATCGGGATGACCGAGATTGTTTCCCGGATTCCAAAGCCAGGACACGTTGGTGACTCCCTGCGCGGCAAAAATGTCGTGAATATGCTGCCACGCAGCGATATAACCCGCCGCCCCGGCGGTCCCCAGGCAACTGCCCTGGCCATTTGAGTTGGGAATGTTCATTTCCCAGAACCAGCGGATAAAAACAGGACCGCCAAATGCTTTAACCGCCTTTGCCGTGTTGATAATGAGTGGGTCATCTGCACCATCCGCGACATTCGAGTCGAGATCACCGCACTTCCAGCTGACCACGGGCACTCGGCCCTTGATCAAATCTTCTTGCATGGCCGCATCCGGGAAATTGGGGGTGGTTCCATTTCCCCACGGGTAATAGTGCATATGCAGGGCGAGGGTACGACCTATCGATGTTTCCAATGTTTCCGTAGCCGTCTCTTGGTTTGTTGTTCCGGGCGGATTCACGAATGCACCAAAGTAGGCCCCCCGGACAGGGACGGGAACATTCCCCCCTTTCAGGAGGATCGAGAGTGTCGAGATGCCTAAAACAGCCGTATTGCCATCTGTCAGAGTGAACGTGGTGGTACTCCCGCTTGTCGGTGCATGGCAAGAAAATGTCAGGGACGAACTGTTGCCGCCAGGGGACTGACACGACCCGCCTCCGGATAAGCTTCCGGTGAGGCTGGTCGAAAGATTCGAACCGAGGACGGATGCAACGAATGCGGTACCCGCTGGTATGGGCGCTGCCGGTGTGGTGCTGATTGAGGTGACCGTCGGGAAACGCTCAATCTGGATGGTCAAGCTGCCTCCTGGGATCGGCGTACCGCCACTAACGAGCGTAAACGTCGTACTTGTGCCCGTCAGGGGAGCAACACAGCTGACAGTGATCAGTGATGCAGATCCCAACGGGGTTTGGCAGGTGCCACCCCCGCTGAGTTGCCCGGTCAGGCCGGTGGAGAGATGGGATCCCTTGATCGTCAACAGCACCGTCCCGCCGGGAGCGACCCGCATGGGGCTGGCTATGACCGAGGTTATGACAAGGTTGCCAGCACCGCCGGAACCACCCGAGCCCCCGCCGCTGCCCGCACACCCTGCAAGTGCGGAAACAAGGACAACGATCAAAAACCTGCGCATGAAATGCCTCCCTTAATCGTTTATCGTTCTGGTCCACGGGCCCTTTGTGTTGCTTCAGTCAGCGACCCGTGGTTCCTGAGTAACGTCCGGGCATTCGTTTCGTGTACAGCCATGATAGCTTTGGGTCCTGAAAGATTCAGGTCGTCATGTCACGGACTGCGGCTGGGCTGTCTGGACACGGGGGGAGGGCGCTGTGCAATCAGGTCCGCCAGGTCTCGTTGACCGAGGGCGTGGCCACGCGCAGGGCGATGAAAGGAAAAGTGCTGGACGTGGAGTCAAGGCGTGCGTCCAGAACTTTCGTTACAGTCTAGATTAAAGATTTAATTTATTGATTTTATTTTCATTTGCTATCATTCTGAGA
>JAKARN010000337.1 GCA_021828425.1 Pseudomonadota bacterium
GCGGCCGGTCAACCGCTATGGAGAAAGCAAGGCAGAAGGAGAAAAAGCCATCCAGTCACTCGGTCACTCCTTGGCCCTGATCGTCCGGACCGGCTGGGTCTATGCCCCTTGGGGGCACAACTTTTTCCGCACCATCCTGCGTCTTCTGGGTGAGCGAGAAGAACTTCATGTGATCGACGATCAGGTGGGGACACCCACCTCGGCGCTCTCGCTGGCCCGCTTTCTCTGGGCGGTGGCATTGCGCGAGGATCTTTCCGGCATCCTCCACTGGAGTGATGCCGGGGTCGCGAGCTGGTACGATTTTGCCTGTGCAATTGAGGAAGAGGCGCGGAATGCGGGTCTCCTCAAGCGCTTGGTCCCGATTCATCCGATCCCCACCGAGGCGTACCCTCTGCCCGCCCGGCGCCCGTTCCAGGCCATTCTCGACAAGTCGGAGACCATTGCGCGGACCGGGCTTGAGCCCGTTCACTGGCGCACCGCGCTCAGCCAAGTGGTGCGAAGATTCGCGGAGGATCCGAACCGGCCCGGTTCGCGTACAGGAAAATCCTGACTGGGACTCCTTCCGGAGAGGTCGGGGCGGTCCGAGAGCAGGTCTCTCCCGCCGCTCATAATCGATACGGCACCAGTACCCTCAGGCCCGAACCCGATCCGAAATCACGTGTGTTTCGGGTCACCAGAACCAGCCGGTTCAGGACAGCGACTGCCGCCTGGAAAGCATCCGGGTGTTTGAGGTGCCGGGTCTTTCTCAGGCGCGCTGCCAAATCTGCGGTCTCCGCCGTGAGTGGCAGGGTCGGAAAGAGATCCAGCAGTTCGCGGGCCAAAGACCCAACCGCGTTGTTCTCCAGGCTGGCCTGTACCTCGGCGCGAGTGATCGCGGAGAGAGCACAGGCGTGGCCGTGCTCCTGCAAGAAGGCCGTGGCAGGCGGGATTGCGTTCAGGTGATCGATGAGGATGACCGAATCCAGGAGATACTTCAAAATCGGGCGTCCCATTCTTCACGCAGCCGTTTTTGGTGTTCGAGCCCGTCATGACCCCGCCGAATCCCTGTGGTTTGTGCCAGGATGGCCTGCAGATCATGTTGGGCCAGCGATTCGGTTCGGATGCGGAAAAGGTGGACGGCCTGCCGAACAAGTTCGGTCATGGGGACGTGGCGACGCCGGGCTTCCCGGTCGATCCAGTGCTTGTCTTCCGGTTCGAGATTGATGAGGGTGCGTGGCATGGAACCGTTCGATATCAAAAATATTTGATTATGATATCGCAGTGCCCCCGTTCCGGCAACCGGCGATGGACGGGGATTCCAAAGGATCCAGACCACCAGGGGATCCCCAGGGCGGGACCTGAAGAATCCGTCCCGATGGGCGATAATTCACGGGTCGATCAGACGGGATCCACGAGAGGAGCCGGAACGAGATGCGATTCGAGAACCTGATGGCTGTTGTGAGTGGGGGTGCGTCCGGACTGGGACGTGCCGTGGCCGACCGGGTACTGGGCTCGGGAGGACGCGTGGTCATCCTCGATGTGGCACGGGAGGCAGGGGAACGTTTTGCGTCCGAAGTTCCAGATCAGGTTCTTTTCGTCCCGACCGACGTGCGCGAGGGGGGGCAAGTGGATGCGGCACTGGCTCGCGCCCGGGAGTTCCTCGGCCGGGTGGACGTGGCCGTTTCCTGTGCGGGAGTGATCGGTGCGGGCCGTGTGCTCGGTCGGGAGGGCCCCATGTCCTCGGAGGCGTTCCAGCGCACGATCGGCATCAATCTCGTCGGCACCTTTCATCTGGTCCGGGCGGCGGCCGGACTCATGCAGGCCCAGAATCCGAACGGAGAAGGGGAACGCGGCGTCTGCGTACTGACTGCCTCGGTGGCCGCCTTCGAGGGACAGATCGGACAGGCGGCCTATTCGGCCTCGAAGGGAGGAGTGGTCGGCATGACCTTGCCCCTGGCGCGCGAGTTCGCCCGGCTCGGGATCCGCGTGGTCACGATCGCCCCCGGTATTTTCGAGACCCCCATGGTGGGCGGCATGACACCCGAACTCCAAGCCTCCTTGGGTGCCCAGGTGCCTTTCCCTTCGCGTCTCGGTCGACCGGAGGAATACGCCGAGCTCGTCCAGTCCATCGTCGAAAATCCCATGCTGAACGGCACCACGATCCGTCTCGATGGCGCCATCCGCATGCAGCCCAAGTGATGGAAGGAACCGGGAATCATGTCCGAGGGTGACGGTCTCCGCTATGACGTCCTCGTGGTGGGAGCGGGACCCGCAGGACTCGCCTGCGCGCTCACCCTGAAAAAACAGAAGCCGTCGCTCTCGGTCGCGGTTCTCGAAAAAGCGGCGAGCCTGGGAGCCCAGAACCTGTCCGGTGCCGTGATCGAGCCGACCCATGTGGACCAGCTCCTGCCCGGTTGGCGCGAGGAGCCCCTCGATATCCAGGTACCCGTTTCGGCCGACCGCTTCCTCTATCTCGGCTATGAACGTGCCTTTCGTCTTCCCACGCCGCCGCAGATGCACAACGACGGCAACTGGATCGTTTCGTTGGGAGCCCTTGTGCGCCGGCTGGGTGCGGCTGCCGAAGCCCTGGGTGTCGAGATCTTCCCCGGCTTTGCCGCTGCCGAGCCGCTCTGGGACCGGGCAGGAGCCCTGGCCGGGGTTCGTGTGGGCGACCTCGGGCGGACCCGGGAGGGGGCAGAGGGACCGAATTTCTCCCCGGGGGTCGAGGTCAGGGCCGGCGTGACCGTCGTGGCCGAAGGCTGCCGGGGCAGTCTCGCCAAGATCCTCATCCGCCATTTCGGGCTCGACCAGGGGAAAAGCCCGCAGACCTACGCGCTCGGCCTGAAGGAACTCTGGCAGCTTCCGCCCGGCCGGACCCTCCCCGGATCCGTTCTCCATACCATCGGCTGGCCGCTTCCCTCCGATCTT
>JAKARN010000338.1 GCA_021828425.1 Pseudomonadota bacterium
CGGACATTGAAAAATCCACGGTCGATTTTCTGCCGAACTACGACGGTGCTGAATCCGAACCCACGGTTCTCCCCACCCGGGTTCCCAACCTCTTGGTGAACGGCAGCAGCGGTATTGCCGTGGGGATGGCGACCACGATCCCCCCCCACAACCTCGGCGAGACCATCAACGCGGCTCTCGCACTCCTTGAGAAACCCGATCTGCAGCTCGCGGATCTCCGGCAACATCTTCCGGGACCGGACTTCCCGACCGGGGGTGTGATCCTCGGGGACGAGGGAATCCGGCAGGGCTATACCACCGGACGGGGACGCCTCCGGGTCCGCGGACGGACGAGACTCGAGCCGAGGCCGGGGGGTCGGGAGGCGCTCATCGTCTACGAGCTGCCTTATCAGGTCAACAAGGCAGCCTTTATTGAACAGATCGCCTCCCTGGTCCGGGAACGGAAAATCGAGGGCATCAGCGAACTCCGTGACGAGTCGGATCGGGACGGCATGCGGGTGGTGATCGAACTCAAGCGTGGCGAGAACGCGGACATCGTGCTTAACAACCTCTATCAGCACACCGCGCTGCAGAGTGCTTTCGTGATCAACATGGTGGCTCTGAAAGATGGGCAACCCCGACTTTTTGACCTCCGCTCGATGTTGCAGGCCTTTCTCGAGCACCGTCGCGAGGTTGTGACCCGGAGAACGCTTTTCGACCTCGAGAAGGCACGGGAACGGGCCCATCTCCTCGAAGGCCTGGCTCTTGCGGTGTCCAATATCGACGAAATGATCCAGGTGATCAAGAAGGCCCGCCAGCCGAGTGAAGCCCGTGAAGCCCTGGTCCAGCGGGCGTGGCCGGGAAGCTTCCTGGTCGAGCTTCTGACCCGGGCGGGCGTGGAGCGGGAGGGCGCCCCGGACCGCTTTGAGCGGTACCGGCTGACGGAAAGTCAGGCCCAGGCGATTCTGGAATTGCGTCTTCAGCGGCTCACAGGACTTGAACGGGACAAGATCGAAGCGGAGTATCTTGATCTCCTCAACCGGATTCGCGACTACGAGGATATCGTGGGCCGTGAAGCTCGCCTGGTCGAGGAAATCCGGCGGGAACTGGTCGAAATCCGCGACGAGTTTGGCGATCCGCGACGGACGGAAATTGCTCCCGGGGGAGAGATCCTCCGGACCGAGGATCTGATTGCGCAGGAAGACGTAGTGGTGACGCTCTCTCATGAAGGCTACATCAAGTACCAGACGCTCGATACCTACCGTTTGCAGCGACGGGGTGGACGGGGGAGGGCGGCGACCGCCGTCAAGGAGTCGGATTTTATCGAGAAGCTTTTCCTGACCCGGACACATGACACCCTGCTTTGTTTCTCGACCCGTGGCCGGGTTTACTGGACCCGGGTCTTCGACCTGCCGGAAGGGGGCAGTTCGGCCAAGGGCAAGCCGCTCGTCAACCTGCTCCAACTCGAGGAAGGCGAACGAATTACCGCGATTCTGGACGTGGACCACTTCGAACGGGAAGAGTTTGTTTTCATGGCGACCCGCCAGGGCATCGTCAAGAAAGTATCCCTGAGCGACTTTTCCCGCCCCCGGTCGAGCGGCATCATCGCGATTGACCTGCCGGAGCAGGATGTGCTGATCAGCGCGGAGCGGACGGATGGCCGTCGGGACCTCATGCTGTTTGCTTCGAACGGCAAAGCCATCCGCTTTCCAGAAACCGATGTGCGTGCCATGGGACGCCAGGCGACCGGTGTGCGGGGGATCCGGCTGGTCGGCGGAGCACATGTAGTGGCCGTAGCGGTGATCGAGGAGGGCGCAGAGGACGTCCTGACCGTGACTGCCCACGGGTATGGAAAACGCACCCCGCTGGAGGAATACCTGGCCCAGGCTCGCGGAGGCAAGGGAGTGATCTCGATTCAGACCGGAACCCGGAACGGTGCGGTCATTGGTGCCGCTCCGGTGCAGGAGGCGGATGAAGCCATGCTCGTGACCCAGAATGGCACGCTCGTCCGGATTGCGGTGGATTCGATTTCCCGCGTCGGTCGAAATACCCAGGGGGTCCGACTGATCCGGCTGGATGACGGGGATACCGTCGTCAACCTGGAACGGATAGCGGCGGAACCGACCGACGAAACGGATGAAAGCAGCCCGGCTCCGGCAGGTGAAACCCCTTCATGAGCGCCCCGGTCTCCCGGCCCGAATCGATTTCAGGATCCGCGCTCGGAGGGGGCGAGCGGAGCTGGAACTTCGGGCCAGGACCGGCCTACCTTCCGGAGGACGTGATCCGTGAAGCGCAGGATGCGCTCTGGCAGTTCGGCCGGACCGGGATGGGGATTGCCGAGATCGGCCACCGTGATCCCCGCTTTCTTGAGCTCCTTGAAGGATTGGAGGAACGAATCCGGCGGCTGCTTCAGTTACCCGACTCGCACGCGGTTCTTTTCATGGCCGGGGGGGCAAGACCCCATTTCAGTCTGGTTCCGCTAAACCTCTCCTGGCCTCATCGCAAGCGGGCAGCTTACGCCCTGACGGGGTACTGGTCGCGTCTGGCGCGGGCCGATGCCTCGGTTCTGATTCAAGCGGAGGCGGCTGTCGAAGTCTCCCGAGAGGAGATCCCGGAGCATCCAACCCTCATTCCGGACCCGGCCCGGTGGACGCTCATGGAACCGGTCGATTATCTCTACTACACCGACAATGAAAGCATTGATGGAATCGAGTTTTCTGCCCCACCGCCTGTCCGGGACGACCTCCGCCTCGTCTCCGACATGACCGCCAACCTGTTTTCCCGGCCCATTCCCCGACTCGAGCACTTCAGCCTGATTTTTGCAGGCGCTCAGAAAAACCTGGGCATCACGGGTCTGGCCATCGTCATTCTTCGCAAGGACGATCTCGGCGGATCTTTCGAGGGCTGGCCCCGTTACCT
>JAKARN010000339.1 GCA_021828425.1 Pseudomonadota bacterium
ATCTCAGCAGGCCTTATCCGCCTTCAAGGGCCCTGCGGGCCTTCCCAGTGATACGGCAAGAGCCCCCCGGCCTAGGAGCCAGCCCCTCCTCCCCGATCCTGCCCTGTCCTGCGTGCCCCCCATCGTCTGGAAGAACCCCGATCAGACCCTTCGGCTGCATACAATGCTATCGCATAACATACAGAGCTATTGCACAAGAGGGGGCAAATCGTGTGCCTGACGTAGGCAGGGACTATAAATACTGATGACCGAGATACCTCAGATACTCAAAATTTGATACCCGGAGCAGGTCGGAAAAAGTTTTGCAAGAGGGTTGGGGGTAGCCAGCTATCGTCCCCCCGGCAGGTCAGCCCCTGAAGGGGCTTTCGGCCGCAGGAGACATCCGGAAAGGGATTAGCTGGAGGCTTTGCCTGAGGTCTGAAGCCGTCCCATACCGGCCAGCCGGTCGGCGAGACGGTGGGTCCGGAGATGGGTATAGCGGGCCAGCATCTGGAGGGTCCGGTGCCCGCTGATGGCCCGGATCTCCATCACGTCGAGATCCGTCTCCTCGAAGAGACGCGAGATCGCCTCGTGCCGGAGATCGTGGAAACGGAGTCCCGTGATCCCGGACTTGTCCAAGGCCCGTTTCCAGCCCAGCCGGATGGCATTGCCCGTGAACCCGAACACCGACCCGTCGATCCGCCGCGGCAGCGCCTCCAGGATCGAGAGGGCCACCGGGGAGAGGGGGACCGTCCGGGACTCCCCGTTCTTGGTCTCGGGAAGAAGCACAGACCGCCGGAGCCGGTCCACGTGTTCCCAGCGCAGGTTCGCGATCTCCCCCTGGCGCATGGCTGTGGCCAGGGCCCAGCGGATCACGGCCCGGAGGGAGGGAGAGGATGCCTCGAGAAGCCTGTCCTCCTCCCCCTCGAGGAGTCTCCGTTCCCGGCCCCTTGGGATCTTCGGCCGCGCGAGCTTGGCGAGCGGTACCGGGTTGACCAGATACTCCATCCCCCAAGCACTCCGCGCCACGTTGTAGAGGTGTGAAATGAGGGTGAGATCGAGCCTCACCGTATGGGCACTGGCTCCCCCCGCTTCCCGCTCCCGGATGTAGTCTGCAACCTCCCTTCCTGTCACCCTGCTCAGGGCCAGATCCCCGAGAAAGCTCCGGCTCACCGTCCGGATCCGGCTTCGCTCAGAGACTTGTGAAGCCTTCCGGGGTGTGATCTCCCGCTCGTAGCGGACCAGGGCCTCCCGGACCGCTGTCCGGTCGCCCTCGCTCCGGTCCTTCCAGAGTCCCTGGTCCATGTTGGCCTCGGTGATCCGGGCCCAGGTCTCGGCCTGGTCCCGGGTATTGAAGGTCCGGTACTGGGGCGGGAAGCCATGCCGCACAATCTGCACCTGCCAGACATTCCGGCCATGGGGCCCCTTCCGTTTTCTCAAGCTGGCCATGGGAATTCTCCACCAACCATGGCAAGAGTATGGCATATGGTGGATTTTTGCGCAATTGCCTAATCGTATCTTTTATAACTTATTGATTTTATTGGTGGGCCGTGTAGGACTCGAACCTACAACCAATTGATTAAGAGTCAACTGCTCTACCAATTGAGCTAACGGCCCACGCCGTCCTTCTTTTTGTCTCAAACTGAGGGCACCGGCAACAACGCCTGTCGTTTCGGGAAGTGATTGTAAAACAATTGCCCCAGGCACCGCCCTAAGCCCTCCCGCAAAGCGAGTCGCAGATCAGTACGGACAGGCCAAGAAGATTGGGGTGGACGGTGGGACTTGAACCCACGACAACCGGATCCACAATCCGGGACTCTAACCAACTGAGCTACGTCCACCAACCAGGGTCTTTCGGATCAAGGACCACAGGGTGCGTTATTTTAGCCCAAGGTCGGGTTCCAAGCACAGAATTTCAAGAAAAAGGGGGGGGCGCTCAGATGAGCCCAGGCCACTCTGGCGGATGAGGGCTTGACTATATTTAAATATTTAGATATATTTCTAAATATGAAGTCCGAGTCTCTCTTTCGCGCGCTTGCGGATCCCAGCCGACGGAGGATTCTCAAGCTCCTTCAGCCCGGGCCGCTTTCCGCAGGGGAGTTGTCCGAGCACTTTTCGTTTTCCCTGGCTTCCCTATCCCACCATCTTTCGATTCTCAAGTCAGCCGATCTGGTCCGTACGGAACGCCGGGGACAATATGTCAACTACTCGCTCAACACCTCAGTCACCGAGGAGATCTACCGATTGATGACTGATCTTTTTTCAAAATCCAAGTCCGGAGAATCCAAATGAAGCTCAACCCCGCATTGGTTGCAAACGGAATGTTCGTCGCGGCCAGCTGGATCCTCGTCATCCTGTTTTATCATCGACTGCCAAACCCGGTTCCGGTTCACTGGACCCTGTCAGGGCAAGTCAATGGCACGATGGCGAAACCCTGGGGAGCCCTCTTCCCCGCCCTCCTCATGACCGGGCTATGGCTTGTACTCAGTATCCTGCCGGCAATTTCACCGCATGGATTCCGCATGGATAGCTTCCGCAAGACGTGGCAGCTCCTGATCGTACTGGCCCTGGCATTCCTGCTTTTTTCTGAGATCATCGTTTTCCTCGAAGCGAGCGGTGCACACCTTTCGCTCGGCCGCCTGGTTCCGGCTGCGATTGGTATTCTCCTGATCGGGCTCGGAAACTTCATGGGCAAGCTCAGGAAAAACTTTTTTGTGGGGATACGGACCCCATGGACCTTGGCCAACGATACCGTCTGGTACAAGACCCACCGCTTGGGTGCCTGGATATTCGTCATCGGAGGACTCATGTTTATCGGGCAGGGGATCTGGAAATGGCCGGTGGCCATTCAGATCCTCACGATCACCGTCATGGTGGTCGTTCCCGTCGTTTATTCCTACTGGATCTCCCGGT
>JAKARN010000340.1 GCA_021828425.1 Pseudomonadota bacterium
AGGATCTTTCCGGAACTGGATCCAATGGCCAAAGCAGCCTGCCGCGAGGTCGACTCCACTTCCCCGCTGATCCGGTTGCTCCCGGTACATCCGCCAAAGCTCGGGCCAGATCTTGTCGGGGGTCCAGCGGGTGTGTTGTGCGGACAGGGACGCACGAACCGAGGCGAAAAGGGCCACGGTGAGCGCAGCACTGGATCCCAGGCCCAGTTTGCCCGATTCCGAGTAAAAGTCCCGCGTATCCAGTTCCAGCCTGATCGCCCGCTGGCCCTTCAGAAGGGAAGACAGATCCTTGCGGAACCAGGAAAAAACATGCTGCACCAGGGACAGCGCCCGGCCGGTTTCGGGATCCGTGAGCGCAAAGGCTCGCGGGGCATCCGGATGGAAGGGGATTTCCCGGCCGGGCCAGAGGCTGGACTCGATGACCGAGCCGGGACCTTCAACCCAGCGGATGACGACCCGGGCTCTCCGTCCGACCGCCATGACCAGTGCGGGTGCACCCTCGAGAACGGCATATTCGCCAAGGATCATCAGCTTGCCAGGAGCCGAAACCCCGATGTCTTGGGGTGTTACGGGGTTCATGGAGCGGACAGGAGGGCTTTTTCGGCTCCGGAAAGCACCCGGGCGCCCGGTCCCAAGCGGCTGGTCATGACCTCGAGAACACCCGGGATCTGGCGCAGAATCTCAGCAACCTGCTGGGTGGCTCCCGGCTCGCAGACCGCCTTGACCTGGGGTCCCGCATCGACCGTGAAAAAAACGGGAATTCCCTTTGCCCTGAGGTCGCGGAGGACGGTGAGGCAGGTGATCGTGGCCCCATTCCAGTAAAGCAGACCGGGCTTCGCCGCGAGGGCCAGTCCATGCATCTTGAGACAGCTGTGCTCGCTCACGAGTGCCAGTTTCTCAAAATCGCGGGCCACGACTGCTTGGCGGGCATCCTCCAGGTCGGCGGGCTGTGCCCGGATCCAGTCCTCGTAAAAGGGCGAGGTCTTCGCCGTGAGCTCCATGCCGGCCGTCGATCCCACCGGTTTGGCGGAAAGACTGGTAATGGCGATCGCGACCTCGAGTGGCCAATGACCGGGGTCGGCGAGTGGGACCAGCTCCGTGCGGCCCGGGGCCGGGGTTTCATGCAGGCGCAGTTCGACAAAGCCGCCATACAGGGACCGGGGCGCGGAGCCGGACGCCCATCGTGCCCACTCGCTCCGTTCTTCGGCGGAAATCTCAAGGCGCAGGGCCGCAATGGCCGCCGTCACCAACGCGGCAAAACCGGATGCCGAGGAGGCCAGTCCCGCGGATGTCGGAAAGTTGTTGCGGGTCTGGATTCGGGCCCGGTGGGGGCAGGAGGCCTGTTGCCGGATGGGATCCAGGCACCGGCTGACCCGGACCAAGCCTTTGGGATCGGGCACGCCATTCAGGAGAAAGAGATCCTCCGGCAGGTCCGGATCGAACTCGACCTCGGTTTGGGTCCAGAGGGATTCCAGGGTCACGGAGAGGGAACCCACGGCGGGAAGATTCCGGGCTCCGTGGCGTTTCCCCCAGTACTTGACGAGCGCAATGTTGGGCTGGGCTTGGGCTTGGGCCATGTCGGTTTCCACTGCCTGCTGGAATTCTACGGGATCAGACCGGCCGCTGCCGGCCCGATGCTCACTTAGCCCAGCCCAGATGCCGCGCAAAGTACCGGAGGGCACGATGTGCCTGCCGGTCACTTTCCCAGAGCTGCAACACTCCGGCGTAATCCGCTTTCCGCATCCGGGCCACGCAAGAGGGCAAGCGCCTCACCATCAGCCGCCCCCAGGGATCGAGGGTTTGCGTAAGGACCTGTGGCACGCTCTGGTCTACGCCATCCAGGGGTGCCTTGATGGCGACGAAAGGCATCCCTCGTTCTCGTGCCACCGTACCCACGGAGAAAGCCTCAAGATCGACCAGGACCGCCGGGAACCGTTTGCGCAGAAGGGCTTTTTCCGCGGCGTTGGCGATCACCCGATCCATGGTCAGCAGATCTTCACACTCCAGTGGAGGCGAGCCACGCGCCTCGAGAAGTTTCGACCGCCAGTCCGGGTCGGCAGGCAGCACGTCTCCCTCTCCTCCCAGAATCCGTTCCGGCAGGAGGATCAGGCCCGCCCGGGCCGCCGGATCCAACCCTCCCGCGAACCCCCAGGAAACCAGTCGTCGACACCCGATGTCGAACAGGCCCCGGGCGGCCCGTCTCGCCCGTTCTGCGCCCATCCCGGATACCCAGCAATGATTTCCGCCACCGATCGCGACAGGTTGATCCAAGGGGATCCGACCGGCAACCAGCGTCCGTGCTTCCCGCGCCAGCGCCACGACCAGACCAGTCGGCCGAGTTTCGGCCATTGGCGGTTCTGCCACGCCCAGCCTCAACATTCTCCGGTCTCGTGACCGGACGAGGTTCGAGCCACCGGGTTATTCCAGCACCACGGCAGTGCCGTAGGCGGTCACCTCGTTCATGGCCTGACCCGGGCCGGAATCAAACTCTCCGGAATCGAACCGCATGGCCAAAACAGCATTGGCGCCGAGCAATCTGGCTGCCTGGGCCAGCTGGGCCAAGGCATCGTTCCGGCTTCTGGAAATCATCTTGCTATAGCCTTTTTGCCGTCCGCCGAAAAGGGCTCTCAGACTCCCCAGCCAATTGCCGGCAAAGTTTCTCGACCGGACGCTTGTGCCATAAACAGGGCCGATCACCTTGCGGATATTTCGCCCGGGGCAGTCATTCAGCGTCAAAATGAGAACCTCATGCTCGTCATGGTTTGTGGGCACAGCTCAGTCTCCCGGAAAAAATGATGGAGATATCCTAAACAACTGTTCATGAGAGAACCAGTGGGTTCTTGCACAGGCAGATTGCCTAGCCTGAAGCGCTGTA
>JAKARN010000341.1 GCA_021828425.1 Pseudomonadota bacterium
AAAGACGCTGGCTAGCAATGGCACAGTTTCGCTGAATGGGGTGAAACTGCCTCCATGCCAACTATTCGAATTCTCGTCGGAGGAGATCCCACACGAAATCCGGAGTCGGCTGGAATCTTACGTGGAGCTCCTTTTACAGTGGAACCGGAGCTATAATTTGGTGGGTGCCCGGGAAGCGCCCCGGCTGTGGCCCCGGCATGTCTACGATAGTTTGGTTCTGCAATCAGTTATCCGGGGACAGATGGGAATCGACATCGGAAGTGGAGCCGGATTCCCTGGCTTGGTACTAGCGCTTGCCGATCCCGAGCGTCCTTATTGCTTGATCGAATCCAACCGGAAAAAAGCCCTCTTTCTGGATCATGTCAAACGCCAGCTCCGCATGGAGAATCTCGAAATCAGGAACCAACGGGCGGAACGAGTGACCTGCAAACCCCGGGTTGGGCCGGCCACATTCATGAGCCGGGCTCTTGGTTCACTCAGCTATTTTCTGGACGCAACGGTATCCTGGTGCGAACGGGAAGATCAATGGCTGGCGATGAAAGGGGAGCGCCCCCCCACCGAGTGGTTTGTCCCGGATTCAAGGTGGCATGTGACATCCGTCTGGCGAGTTTGGATAGATGGCTCTGATACCCGGCGTCACGTTCTCGATCTTTGTCTCAACCCGGATGGGTCGGGCTCAGTCCCCCGAACCATCGACCAGTCCATGGTAGAGTGATCCTGATCGGTAGACTGTTCGGGGGACCGGACCATGAGTCGGGTACTGGCCATTGCCAACCAGAAAGGCGGAGTTGGCAAGACCACAACAGCGATCAATCTGGCCGCTGCCCTAGCGGCATACCGTCGACGCGTTCTTTTGGTGGACTTGGATCCTCAAGCCAATGCCACGACCGGTCTCGGAATCGATAAACGGCGCCTGAGAATGGGCACCGATGCCGTTCTTGGGGGCCGAATAAAACTGTCCGAAGCCTTGGTGGATGTGCCGGTACCAACCGGAGGTTTCCGGTTGGTACCGGCTCATGCTGACCTCACGGCCACCGAGGTGGCCCTGACCCGTTCCGGATCCGGCGAAAGCCGCCTGAAAAACCTGATCCAAGATGCGGGCCCGTTCGACGATATCCTGATCGACTGTCCTCCGTCGCTAAACATCCTGACAGTCAACGCCTTAGTCGCATCAAGCGGAGTACTGATTCCGATCCAGTGCGAATATTACGCTCTTGAAGGGTTGTCTTCGCTACTCGAGACGATTCGATCCGTGCAGCTGTCTCTCAATCCACACCTCAAGATCGAGGGCCTTCTGCGAACCATGTTTGATGCCCGGAGCAGTCTCCATCACGAAGTTTCCTCCCAATTGATCGTTCATTTCGGCAATCAGGTGTACCGGACCGTGATTCCACGCAACGTCCGTCTCGCAGAAGCACCCAGTCATGGGGTCCCCATCCAGGTTTATGACGCTGCCTCCCGCGGTGCTATGGCTTATCTTGCTCTTGCGAGTGAACAGTTGGAACGATTCCCCACCGGGCAGAGCGCTGATAGAATGGCCGTTACCGAGCGCGGGAGATAAATCCATGTCCATGAAGCGCCGTCCCCTGAACCGATCCTTGTCGGCGATCCTTGGGCAACAGGAAGAGTCCTCTATGCCAGAAGGCTTGGAGTCACTTCCGGTCGAGTACCTCACGCCCGGCCGTTACCAGCCACGTCGTGATATTCCCCGTGAGCAGTTGCTCGAACTGGCACAGTCCATCCGCACCCAGGGAATCCTGCAGCCGATCCTTGTACGGAGGCTGGCCGAACCCAACCGCTATGAGATCATTGCGGGAGAGAGACGCTGGCGCGCGGCGCAGATTGCGGGCCAGCTCGAGGTTCCGGTGATCGTCAGGACATTCGACGATGCAGCGGCCCTGCAGGTGGCCCTGATTGAAAATCTCCAGCGAACTGACCTCCACCCGCTGGAAGAAGCGCTCGCTCTCAAACAGTTAGTGACCGAGTTCCACATGACCCACGAGCAGGTTGCGGAAACGGTGGGTCGCTCACGTACAGGGGTCACCAATCTCCTGCGGCTTCTTGACCTGCGTTCAGTTGCCCGCGAGCTTCTGCAGTCAGGCAGACTCGAGATGGGCCACGCCAGGGCATTGCTTTCGGTTACGGGCTCCGCACAGGACGAAGCTGCACGCTACATCGCCGAGAATGCATTCAGTGTGCGGCAGGCGGAACGCTATCTGAGACGCCTCCAAAAACCAGCGCGTGAGGCGGGGACGGGTGGGGCAAAGGTGACCGAAGGAAAATCCCGTGATGCAGATCGCTTGGGGTTGGAACGGGAACTGAGCGAGTACTTGGGACGGCGCGTCGAAATCGAGACATCGGGCGTTCAGGGCAAAGCCGGCCGTCTACTCGTCCATTTCAAGGGATTGGACGATTTCGAAGCCTTGCTGAGCCGGCTGGGATACCATCGCAGGACTTGATCGGATTGGGGGCATTGCCCTAAAATAGACTGATAATCCTGCCTTCTCGGGGCCTCCAAAGGGCAGAGGGAAGGTTTCCTACGACTTGGGTGGGGGAGGGGCATGCGGTCTTGGCTGGTCGGCCGGGCGGGCTTCAATAAGCTCCTTGTTGTCGAACTGGTTCTGAGTCTCGCTGTGGGTTTGACCGCCACGGTATTCTCCGGGATCCATGCCGGGATTGGCTGGTCTGCGGGAGGGCTGGTGCAGGTCATCGGGAATGCCGTGCTCGGGGCTATTTTCTTAGGCGGTACGCCCGGCCCATCACATTTAAGTCGTTGGATTTTTGGAGAAATTTCAAAATGGTTGGTCATGGGCATCCTAGTGATTGGGGCAATCCGAACAGGATTGGTGTCCGATTTGGCTCTGGCCGGC
>JAKARN010000342.1 GCA_021828425.1 Pseudomonadota bacterium
TTAGCCTTGGTCGGAGATAGTTCAGACAATATTCCCGGTATCCCAGGTGTCGGTCCCAAAACAGCGACCCGTTGGCTCGAGCAATACGGATCTCTGGACAACCTGTGGGCACACCGGATGGAAATCCCAGGCCAGGCAGGCCAAGCCTTGCAGAACGGACAGACTACGCTGGAGATGGCGCGCCGCCTTGTCACTTTGGACTGCAGTGTCCCGCTTGAGGAGCGTTTGGAGACTCTCCGTCTCTCCCCCCCCGACCCCGCACGCCTCAGCGAGACCTTGTCCTCACTAGAGATCCACGATCCCTCGGTCGCCTCGGACGGACCCGGGAAGGCCCCTGCGCTCGGGGCAGGAAACTCGATCTGCATCACTGACTGGGCCCAGTTCGAGCAATGGAGGGAACGTTTAGCCCGAGCAGACCTGATCGCGATCGATACCGAAACCACCTCACTCAACTACCTGGAAGCCCGTCTCATCGGTCTGTCCTTCAGCCTCGACGGCGAGGAGGCGGTGTATCTGCCGCTCCGGCACCGACCCGAAACCGCTGGCACGCAATTGCCAGCGCAGACGGTTCTTGAGGCGCTGCGTCCCCTGTTGGAAGATCCGACCCGCCCCAAAGTCGGGCACCATATCAAGTATGACCGGCACGTTTTCATGAACGAGGGCATTGTGTTGGCCGGAATCCGTTCCGACACCATGCTTGAGAGTTATGTCTTGAACAGTACAGCAGGCCGACACGATCTCGATTCGGTAGCCTCACGCTATCTCGGAATCCACAAGACCCCTTTCGAATCGCTAACCGGTCGGGGGCAGCACCGGAAGACGTTTGACGAGGTCTCCCTTGATCAGGCCACCGCCTATGCCGGGGCGGACGCGTGGATCACTTGGCGACTTCACCAGAACCTCAGTCAGGCACTGGAAGCAACCCCCAGACTGGCCCGGATCGTTGATTCCATCGAAGTCCCGCTATCATCGGTTCTCTTCGGGATGGAGCGGACCGGTGTCCGGATTGACCGCGAACAGCTCGCCGAGCAGTCACATGAACTCGATCTCGCCCTCAGGACTTTGCGTGAGCAGGCTCATGGGCTTGCGGGCCACGAGTTCAATCTGGACTCGCCCAAGCAGCTGCAGATCGTCCTGTTTGACGAACTCGGCATCCCCGCCCAGGGGAAGACGCCCGGTGGACAGCGCTCCACCTCAGAAGCGGTGCTGGAGGAACTTGCTGCACACCATCCCCTTCCACGTCTGATCCTGGAATACCGGAGTCTGGCCAAGCTCCGGTCGACTTATACGGAAAAACTACCCCAGGAAATTAATCCCCGCACTGGCCGGATCCATACGAGTTATCACCAAGCGGTCACTGCCACTGGGCGGCTCTCTTCCTCGGATCCAAACCTGCAGAACATCCCGATCCGTACCGCAGCCGGTCAGCGGATCCGCCAAGCATTTATCGCAGAACCCGGCTCTCACATTGTTTCCCTCGATTACTCGCAGATTGAACTTCGAATCCTGGCCCATTTCTCAAAAGATCCGGGTCTTTTGACTTCTTTTGCGGCGCACCAGGATGTCCATCGCGCCACCGCGGCGGAACTTTTTGGTATCCCGGCGGAAGTCGTCAGCGAGGACCAGCGCAGGCTGGCCAAGACTATCAATTTTGGTCTCATTTACGGCATGTCCGCCTTTGGGCTCGCTCGACAGCTTGGGCTATCCCGTGAACTGGCCAAAAACTATATGGACCGTTACTTTTCCCGCTATTCAGGAGTCCGTGATTTTCTCGATACCACCCGGCGGCAGGCGCACCAGCAGGGTTTCGTTGAAACCCTGCTGGGCCGGCGTCTTTACCTGACAGACCTCAAGAGCCGTTCTCCTGGATTGCGACAGACCGCCGAGCGGGCTGCCATCAATGCCCCCATGCAGGGTACTGCGGCCGATATCATCAAGATTGCCATGATTGGTGCGGAACGTTGGCTCCGTGACCATGGCTGTGCATCCCGCCTCATCCTCCAAGTTCATGATGAACTGGTGCTTGAAGTTCCTGAAGAGGAACTCGATGCCGTCACATCGGGCATCTCCCGGGAAATGACCTCTGCCGTGGAGTTGACGGTCCCCCTAACGGTTCAGGTGGGAGTAGGCCCCAACTGGGGGCTCGCTCACTGATCCTAGGGAACTTCTTGGGAAACCCCCTGTCTTAACGGTATCTGTCTCCTTTCCGCTCTCCTCCCTGAGCGGAAGCGCCGACTGGTTTCCCCAACCACTCGGCGATGCCTAGCCCCGGCAACTTTTGGCGCCGGGGCTTTTTTTATTTTGCAATCAATATCTTGGGAATATACCTGCCGCCGTTCGGCTCGGGCCCAAGATCACATGAGGAAGGTGATGATCTGGTGGCGCCATCCATCGCGGATGCGCTTGAGGGTGTTTGTGGCCCGACACTCCTGTGATTGGGGCTATACCCCCTTAGCTAGCGGGGTTTGGCTGGGCGCTAGATCGGTTGGGGCCTGCCCTGCGATCGATGCACACGGGCACCCGGCGCTTCGGGTCTGGTGCCCAGACGAAACGATACGCCCAACAGTTGAACCCGGAAGGTCGAACAATTCTCTGGCCCTGGCACCAAAATGCGAAGTGGGCCTGACGCCTCCCTTTGCCCAGGTTGGGATAGAAGAGTAGCAAAGGTGAACTTATACAGCGGGAGGCATTCAGCCCAAGGGGGCTCATTTTAGTGGAAGACGATGCTGTTTCGTCCAATGGCCCGGTCGCCTTTCCTTCCCAACCCACCGCAAAACACCCCTTGCCTGCAGCCTCAGCTTGGATCAATCAGGTTTCAGAGTGGATTCGGTAGGTCGCAAGGTAGCGGGCAAACTGCTAGATCGGA
>JAKARN010000343.1:0-1377 GCA_021828425.1 Pseudomonadota bacterium
CGATCTCGGTGGAGACATGCGGGCGACCAGGCGATTGCGGTAGAGGGCAAGTGCCGAATCCAGCTTCCTGAGCGTTTCGCCCTTGGCGAGACGGACAATCATGGAATGATTGATGTTCGTGTCGCGCAGCTGGGTGGGGGCCAGTTTCCGCGACAGCCAGAAGTCTGCTCCGGGGTAGATCGTGTAGAAGGCCTTGGGCATCACGCCCACGATCCGCCACCGGGCGCTCTCAAACCCGAAAGTCTGGCCGATCACGTGGGTGGAGCCGCCAAATACGCTTTTCCAGAATCCATAGCCGAGCACGGCCTCGTTCGGTCCCCCAGGCCGTCCGGAGGCCCGCGAGAGCCAGTGCCCGAGCTCGGGGGGGGCTCCGAGCGCGCGGAAGAGCGAGGGGGTCGTGACTCCGCCGAAGACGAAATGCTTGATGCCATGGAATGTCGCGAGCCCACCCGTCATGTCCAGCAATCCTGCCGCGCGGATGGCCGGGAGGTTCGCCGCGATTCCATGGTAGGCCTGATAGGACACATCGCTGCCCAGGAGTCCGGTCTTGAGCAGGCGTTCCCGGATCATGGCGAGCCTTCGGGGGTGCGGGTAGGGCAGGGGGCGCCAGAGGAATCCATCGAGCACGGAGAAAGCCGCCCCGGCCGATCCCAGGGCGAGTGCCAGCATCAGGATGGTCGCCGGTGAAAGACGACGGAAGAGGCCTCCGGGCCGATCGACGGGGGAGGGATCTGGGATGTGCACGGAGGAGGTTTTTTGCATCACGGCTTTCCCCGGAGGCAGGTTCAGTGGGTGGCGAGTCCAGCCTCGAAGGTGGTTTCGCTCGTCTCCGCGTCATCGACGATCTGCCCGTCGATCAGGCGGATCAGGCGCTTTGCAAAATGGGCATAGTGCGGATCGTGGGTCACCATGAAAATGGTGGCACCCCGTTCGTGAAGCCCGGCCAGAAGCTCCATCACCGCCTCTCCGCTCTTGGAATCGAGATTTCCCGTCGGCTCGTCGGCGAGCAGGATCGAGGGTTCGCCGACGAGTGCCCGGGCGATTGCCACCCGTTGCTGCTGGCCGCCCGAGAGCTGGCCAGGGTAATGGCGGAGCCGATGACTCATGCCCATCTCGTCGAGCACGGCCCGGACCCGTTCCCGCCGGTTGTTCCGCGGGATGCCGCCCCGGTAGATCAGGGGGAGCTCGACGTTTTCCTCGACGGTGAGGTCGCCGATCAGGTTGAAGGCCTGGAAGACGAACCCGATGTGGCGGTTGCGCATCCGGGCCCGTTCACCGGCGTTCAGGGTCTCGACGGGTGTTCCCGAGATCCGGTACTCGCCCCCGCTCGGGGTTTCGAGCAATCCCAGGATCGAGAGCAGCGTGGGCTTGCCGCAA
>JAKARN010000343.1:1387-2865 GCA_021828425.1 Pseudomonadota bacterium
GGCCCCATGGCGGCAATGTATTCGCCGGGCTGGATGCTGAGCTCGATGCCCGTGAGTGCATGCGTCTCGACCTCCTCGGTCCGGTAGACCTTGGTGAGCCCACGGACGTCGATTACGGGAGCGGCTTCGTTCATGATGGATCTCCTGGAGAAGGGAGGCGGGAATGGGTTGCGGGGTGAGGGAGGGAACGGGGCTCCGGGCGCTGGGGCAGGCGGTCGAAGAGACGGCTCAGTCGGGAAAGGGCCACGGGGGTGAGGAGTCCTGCTGCAGCCTCCAGCCGGAGCGCATCCTTGATCAGCTGGGCGTGGACGGCGGGAAGGTTCGTTTCCGCGCTGAGCAGGGAGAGGCGGGCGTTCACGAGATCGAACTCCGAGCGCAGTCCGGCCTTCACACCAGCCTCGGTGGCCACGACCGCGCGCCGGGCGGCCCGGGCGCTTTCCTCGTAGGCCCGCACCCGCGCCACATCCGCGTGGAATGCGCCCAGGTTCTCGACGATCGTGGCCTGGGCCTTGAGAAAGGCCCGCTCGGACTGGGCTCTTGCCAGACGGGCTTCGTCATCGGCCCGATCGACGCGGGCCTCGGTTCCTCCACCCGCATAGAAATTCCAGTGCAGGTTGAGCAGGAGGAAATTCTGCTGCGCCGTGTTGGCGGCTGGCGAGGGGAAATCCACCTCCCCCGGCACGGCATAGCCATAGGTGCCGCCGGTGAGCTGCCGGGTGTGACTCAGTTCCAGCCGGATCGAGGGGAGATATCCGCCCCGCGCGGCGGATACCAAAGCACGTGCGGAGCGGGCCTGGAGCCGCGCCGCAAGCACTGCGGGATTCGCCTCCCGGGCTTCCCGGATCCACGCGCGGGTGCTCTTTGGGGGAAGCGGGATCATGGGCAGCCGGCCGGCTCTGGACGGGATCTCCGGGGGGAACGCCGGACCGGTGAGTTCCGCGAGCGCGGCCTGGGCCTGGTGAAGCGCGTGGCGGGCCGTGATCACCTGGGCTTCGGCGCTTGCCTGGGCGGATCGGGCCTCTTCGTAACCGATGATCCCACGCAGTCCCGACTGGTGACGGTCCCAGGCCTGGCGGGCTTCGAGGGCGAAGGCGGCCTCGGTCTTTCGGGTTGCCGCGAGCTGCGCCTGGGCGACCCCCACGGCCAGATAGCGGCTGACCAGGGTTCGCATGAGCTTCATGCGCGTGGCGTCATAGGTCGCGGCGGCGGCCGCCACCCGGGCGTTGGCGGAGGCGAGTTTCTGGATGGCATCCCAGTTGAAGATCGGCTGGCTCAGCGTGACGGTCCAGTAGCTCTGGCTGATGTTTTCGGATTGTTCGACGGTCAACAGATTGTTGCCGTAAAACTGGGGTCCCGCGCTCTGGCCGTTCGTATAGGCCTGATTCGCATCCAGGCTGAGCCGGGGCAGGAGCCCGGCCAGCGCGGAGGGGTGCCGGGTGCGGCTGGCCGCGAGGCGTGCCCGCGCTTCGCGGAACTGG
>JAKARN010000344.1 GCA_021828425.1 Pseudomonadota bacterium
GATCTGTCGGCATCCCGACCGGTAGAAGTTCTCAGCTTGACTCAATCCCGGGCATGGGCGATTATATCCCGCGTCGGTACTTCAGGGATCGCAGCAAAGCAGCGCGGTGTCCATCATCAATGGTTGGACAGGATCGGAGAGCCGCGAGCCGGCTGAATCCGACATCAGGTCGCCCTCCGCAGCATCCCTTGCAGGAACCCCCGCCCATGGCTGATTCATCCGATCCCACGCCCGCCCCACTGGATCCGGAGGAACGCTCCGAATGGATCGAAGCCCTCCGGGGGCTGATCGCGCATGAGGGGCTCGATTCCGCCCATGCCTTGCTCGACACCCTGATCGACGAAGCCCGTCGATCCGGACTCACCGCGCCGCTTTCCACCAATACCGCCTACCTCAACACTATTCCGTCCCATCAAGAACCGCCATATCCCGGCGACCGGGCCCTCGAGAAACGCATCGAAGCCTACCTCCGGTGGAATGCGATGGCCATGGTGGTGCGAGCCAACCGGGCCCACAGCGGAATCGGTGGACACATCGCGTCGTATGCCTCCTCGCTCCTGCTCTACGAGGTCGGTTTCAACCACTTCTGGCACGGGCCGGAGGCGAAGGACGGATCGGATTACATCTACATCCAGGGCCATTCCTCGCCCGGAATCTACGCGCGGGCCTTCCTCGAGGGCCGCATCGACGAAGCCCGTCTCAACAATTTCCGGAGCGAAGCCGGCCAATCCGGCCTGCCGTCCTATCCCCACCCGTGGCTCTTCCGGGACTTCTGGCAGTTCCCGACCGTCTCCATGGGACTGGGCCCCCTCCAGGCGGTCTACCAGGCGCGTGTCCTGCGCTATCTCGAACACCGCGAGCTGACCCCGTCCGCACCGCAAAAGGTCTGGTGCATGCTGGGCGACGGCGAGATGGATGAACCCGAATCGCTCGCCGGCATCAGTCTCGCAGCCCGCGAAAAGCTCGACAACCTGATCTTCGTCGTCAACTGCAACCTGCAACGGCTGGATGGACCGGTTCGCGGAAACGGCAAGATCATTCAGGAACTCGAGGCCATTTTCCGTGGGGCGGGATGGAACGTGATCAAGGTGATCTGGGGCTCCCGCTGGGATCCGCTCCTCAGCCACGACCCGGGCGGACTCCTGCGGCGGCGCATGGAGGAGTGCCTCGACGGTGATTACCAGACCTTCAAGTCGAAAGATGGCGCTTATGTACGCGAGCATTTTTTCGGCAAGTATCCGGAACTCAGGGCTCTGGTCGCCAACCTGAGCGACGAGGCCATCTGGCAGCTCAACCGTGGCGGAAATGATGCCATCAAGATCTACGCCGCCTACGACCGCGCCGTGCACCATGTCGGACAGCCCACGCTGATCCTGGCCAAGTCGGTCAAGGGCTACGGCATGGGACGGGCGGGCGAGGCTCAGAACACGAGCCACCAGCAAAAAAAGATGGACCTGGACGAGTTGCGTGCCTTCCGCGACCGTTTCAACCTGCCGGTTGCAGACGACCAGATCGATGCCCTCCCCTTTCTCAGATTTCCCGAAGGCTCCGCGGAGTTCCACTATCTTCACGAGCGACGGGAGGCGCTCGGCGGATACCTGCCGAGCCGCCGGACCATCGGCGATCGGCTGACCCTGCCCCCGATCGAGATCTTCAAGACCCAGCTCGAAGGTTCCTCGGAACGGGAATATTCCACCACCATGGCCGTGGTCCGGATGCTCACGGCACTCACCCGGGATCCCCGGGTCGGTCCACGGATCGTGCCCATCGTGCCGGACGAGGCCCGGACTTTCGGCATGGAGGGACTGTTCCGCCAGCTGGCCATTTACTCGAGCGAGGGACAGCATTACGTTCCCCCGGATGCGGGTCAGCTCATGTTCTACCGTGAGGATCGCAAGGGCCAGATTCTCGAGGAAGGCATCACCGAGGCGGGATCCATGGCCTCCTGGATCGCGGCAGCCACCACCTACTCGACCCGGGGGATCACCCTGGTTCCCTTCTTCCTGTTCTACTCGATGTTCGGCTTCCAGCGCATGGGCGACCTCGCCTGGGCCGCCGGCGACGTCCGGGCCCGCGGATTTTTGATCGGCGGCACGGCCGGCCGGACCACGCTCGAGGGGGAGGGCCTCCAGCACTGCGACGGACATAGCACGGTTCTGGCCTCGAACATTCCGAACTGCCGGGTCTATGACCCGACCTATGCCTATGAACTCGCCGTCATCATCCATGATGGCCTGAAGTGCATGTTCGAAAAAGACGAGAACGTGTTTTACTATCTCACGGCCATGAACGAGAACTACAGCCATCCGCCGATGCCCGAAGGGGTGGAGGCCGGGATCTTGAAGGGGCTCTACCGTCTCCGCACGGTCGAGGCAAGCCTTCGCGGGGGGAAAGGAAAATCCCGCTCCGCCTCCCCCACGGTCCAGCTCATGGGCTCAGGGACCATCCTTCGCGAGGTGGAACGGGCCGCCCAGCTTCTGGCTGAGGAATTCGGCGTCTCCTCCGGCGTGTGGAGTGCCACGAGTTTCACGGAACTGAAGCGCGAGGGACAGGCCGTCGAGCGCTGGAACCGCCTGCACCCGGACTCTCCCCCACGTCGGAACTACCTCGAGGGCGTACTGGACGGCCAAGCCGGTCCGGTGATCGCCGCGAGCGATTACGTCCGCTTGTATGCCGACCAGATCCGCCCGTTCATCTCCAAACGCTTCGTGTCACTCGGAACCGATGGCTTCGGGCGCAGCGACACGCGTGAGCGTCTCCGCGGCTTTTTCGAAGTCGATGCCGCCTCGATTGCGACCGCCGCCCTCCATGCCCTTTTCCAGGAAGGCCAGATCGAGGCCCGGGTCGTCACCGGCGAGATCG
>JAKARN010000345.1 GCA_021828425.1 Pseudomonadota bacterium
AGCGCAAACTGGTAGCTGGGATCGGCCTCTTCGAGTCCGGGAATGAAAAGCTCCCAGACCCCGCTGGTTCCGCGGGGTCGCAGGGGATGAAAATCCGGGTTCCACCTGTTGAAGTCGCCGACCACGCTCGCCCCGACGGCGCGGGGTGCCCAGACGGCGAAGAAGAGGCCCGGCACCCCCTCATGCACGATGCGATGCCCACCGAAATGGTTGTGGGCATCAAGGAGGGCTCCGCCGTTGAAGCGGGCCAGGACGGTTCCATCCAGGACCGGCCCGAAAAGATAGGGATCGTAACCTTCCCGGCAGCCGCATCCGTCCTGCCACCGGACCCGGTACGGCGAGGGGAGGAGGGAGCCCTCGCGCACAAAAAGACCCCGATCCGTGCGGGTGAGCGGGTACCGCCCGGCTTCCGTCAGGATCTCGGCGCTTTCGGCCTGTGGTAGCACCACCCGCTGGATGGCCTGTGATCCCAATCCTGTCCGGTGCTGGCCCCTCCATTCGAAGGGATCGCGAGCGATCGTGGCGCAAGCCTCCTTTCTTTGGGGCAAAGAGTACCTAACCGGAGACGGAGTGCGCGCCGCCCGGAGCCGTCAATGCCACGCGGACGTGCCGGAGAAACCGGTCCATGCCGGTTTCTCCGATGAGGCGGTCATGAGGGGCCAGCTGGCCAGCGGCCGTATAGAAAAGGAAGGTCGGGGGTCCCAGGATCTGGAAATGATGGAGAAGCAGGCGGGAGTCCGGCGTGTCGCGGGTGAGATCGACCCGGATGAACGCCAGTCTCGGGGCCAGGGCGACGAGAGAGCGGTTCCCATCGAGTCGCTGGTCCATCAAGCGACAGGAGATGCACCACTGGGCCCAGAAGTCCACCACGGCGACCCGGTGGTTTTTGTGCGCTCTCTGGAGGGACTGGTTCAGCTGGCCGAGACTCGTGACCCGGACCCAGCGGACCGGATGACCGGTGGGCTCCGGGGCGACAGTGGTCGGCGAAGGGGTGAAGACGGACAGGGGTTTGAGGAGGTTCGTGCCGCCGAGGCTGGCTCCCACGATTTCGAGCACGCCCCAGAGGGTGAAGAGGACACATAGCGTCCAGAGCCAGGGAGAGGCTGCCGGGTTTTTTTCACGGCTCCGCCGTTCCGCCTGGCTCAGGAAGCCTCCGCCGAGAAGGAGCACGAGCCCGGACAGCGCGAGGATCCATGGCATCGCGAGGATATCGGACAGGTACCAGAGGGCGAGTGCCAGGAGCAAAAAGCCGAGGAGGATATTCACGGCCCGGAGCCACGGTCCGCTCTTGGGCCAGAAACGGCCGGCGGTCAGGCCGAAGACCAGAAGGGGGAGGCCCATGCCGATCCCCAGCGAGAAAAGGAGGATCCCGCCCCGCACCACGGCCCCATGCTGGGCGATCAGGATCAGGATGGCCGCGAGGGGGGGGATCAGACAAGGTCCGACCAGGACCGCCGAGATCACGCCCATCACGGCACTGCTCGTGAGACTGCCTGCGGCTCCTCCCCGGGGCTGGTGACGACTCGCCCAATCCTGGACGACACTCGGCAAGCGGAGCTCGAAGAGGCCGAAGAGGGAAAGCGCCAGTGCGACGAACAGGGCTGCGAGGAGTCCGATGACCCAAGGGGTCTCGAGGAGGGTGCTGAGACTGCGTCCCAGGGCGCCCGCAATCAGGCCCGCTGCGGTGTAGGAGAGGGCGAGTGCGAGAACGTAGGCCAGGGCCCGTGGCAGAAGCGAACGGATCCGCCGTGAATCCCCACGGCTGAGAACCGTCACGACGATCGGGATCATCGGCGCCGAACAGGGAGTGAAGGTGAGGAGGATCCCCATCAGGATGAAGGCCAGGATGGCGATCGCGAGCGGTGCGTGGAGCGTGAGATGCCCTGCCTTCCGTTCCAGGTTGCCAAAGGATCCGATGAGGGTTGAATGGACCTTCATGTCACGGGAGGACGGCTGGATGTCGGAGGCAGGCAGGTTGAGGGTCCGATGGACCGGCGGGTAACACAAGCCGGCGGCCGAACAGCCCTGGTAACGGACTTCGAGTTTGAGAGCCCGGCCATCCGTTCCATAGACCGGAAGGGGAAGGGCCAGATGACTGAAAAACACGTGGACGATCCCGAAAGTTCCGTCGTTGCGGAGGGTCGCAGCGGGAAACTCGGGTGCGCCCAATCGCACGTGGGATGGGGTGAGCACCCGGAAACGGAACTGCCGGCGATAGAGGTAGTAGCCGGGTGCCAGCGTCCAGGTGAGCATCAGGCTCTCGCGGTCCGGGCGGGAAGCGTTCAGGACGAAAGCCTGGTTCTCGGGGAGAAAACGGTGGGATCCATGGGCCAGGAGCCGGCTCAGGATGGAGGGTTGGGCACAGGCCTGGGGTCCTGCCAGAAAGAGGGCGGGCAGACAGAGCGCACAGAGGAGAAAAAAGGATGACCAGCGCGTGGACGATGGATACGGGCGGTCCATGGGAGGCAACCTCGACTCTTCAGGGCCGGCCCAATGGGGTGGGGGCCGCCCGAACGGGATCCCACAGTCTAACAGAACCGGGATGGGAACGATCACTCCTGACGGAGGTTTCCCGGATCCGGAAAGGAGGAAAGCGCGAGAGATTGCCCGTAGAACGGTTCCACCCAAAAACCGGTTTGAATGGGGTGGGGATCCCGGAACGCAGGGGGTCGGCATGCCGGCGGAAGGTTCGCCTCCCGGGTGAAAAACCCGGCCCCGGACACAATCCCGGGACCGGGTTTGGATACGGGGCAGGACCCGCCTCGAGGCAAGACCAGCCCTCGAACTAGTGCATTCCGCCCATTCCATGCATCCGTCGCATGGCCTGCATCATGCGCATGCGCATCGTTGCCGCGAGTC
>JAKARN010000346.1 GCA_021828425.1 Pseudomonadota bacterium
TCTTCCCGTCTGAACCTCCTCCGGAAAAACGACCTTTCTGAACGGCCTGCTCACTGCATTCGCGCCGGACGAACGGGTGATCAGCATTGAGGAGACCCCGGAACTCCGGGTTTCCACGGCCAACTGGGTCGCTTTGGAGGCACGCGATGCACCGGGACTCGAGGCCCGCTCCCTCGTGCGGCTGGCGCTTCGTTTGCGACCGGACCGCCTCCTGATCGGAGAAGTCCGCGGGGCCGAGGCCTTCGATCTCCTGCAGGCCTGCAACACAGGGCACCGGGGGACGCTCACCAGTGTGCATGCCAACAGCGCGAGGGATGGCCTCGTCCGGCTTGAAACCCTGGTCCTCACGGCGGGCCTCGACTGGCCGCATGCGGCGATCCAGAACCAGGTTGCCTCGGCTTTCGACTATGTCGTGCACATGGAGCGGCTGTCCGGCATCCGGAAACCGGCCGAGATCATGGCGGTGCATCCTGCCCACGGGGGAGGCTACTGCCTGGAACCCGTCCGGATCCCCGAACCGGGCCGGGCTGGAGACTGATTGCCCACCCCTGATTGGAGATTCCGATGACCCGAAACCGACTTCCTCCGCATCACCGCAAAATCCTGGGATTCACGCTGGGACTCGCCACCGGATGTCTGCCGGGATTGGCCCGGGCGGCCGGAACCTTACCCTGGGATGGCATTCTCGAAACCATGGTCGACGATCTCAGTGGAACCACGGCCCGCCTCATCGCCACCCTCCTCCTCATTGTCCTGGGTTTTCTCGTGGCCTTCGGGGAGGTGAGGGGATTCCTCAGCCTGTTCCTGCGTGTGGCTTTGGGGCTCAGCCTAGTGTTCTTTGCCAGCGCCTGGCTCAACCTGTTTTTTTCGTGAGCCGGCTCATGCAACGGCGATCCCCGCTGTATCCCGTGCTCACGGAGCCCCTGCTCTGCTTCGGCGGTGAACGCAACCTCGTCGCCTTGAACGGGATTCTCGCCGTCGCCTTTGTGGCCGGGGCTGGATTGTGGTTTCTCGCGCCGGTCTTTTTGCTGCTCCACGGTCTACTGGTCTATTGGGGGCGAAAAGAGCCGCAGGCCCGGGAAATCTACCTGCGGTATGCCCGCCAGGGCCACGCCTACGATCCCTGGCCCCATGCCGACAGCCGGCTCCCCCGTCCCTCCGGCTTTTCCCCCGGGCTGACCTGTTGCTGAACCGATGCGGGATCTCGGTGCGAAACGTCGTGACTTTCTCCGGACCTCGCGTCCCTTTTCGGATCTCGTTCCCTGGATGCTGCATCTCGACGAGATGGTCTGCGTGCTCAAGGATGGAAGCCTCCTCAGTGCCTACCGCATAGGGGGGATGGACGTGGAGTCCCTGGAACCGGAGGCCTTGCTGGTCGAGACGGCCCGGCTCGAGCATGCCTACCGTCTGGCCGGAGCCAACGGGGATTACTGGTGGATCGTCGACCGCAGACGCGACGAGGAGGTAGAGCTTCCGGCACTGGGTTGGGAGCACTACGCTCGCGGCACTGCGGCTCTTCCTGAAGCCTCGCGGAGCGTGTACCAGAACCGGCATTACCTCGCGATCCTGACCCGGCCGCAGGCGCATCGCGACCACTTCTGGCATCAGGTCGGACTCGAGACCGCGCGCGGCAAAAGTCCGGCCCAGGCCTTGTGGAGGGCCCTGAAAAGCCAGTTCTCGACCTCAGCTGCCTGGCCGCACACCACCCTCGAGATGACCGAACTTCGGGTCGAGCACGAGAAACGGCTGGAACGCTTTGTGGGATCGCTCGCCGGTTGGGACTGGAAGAGGCTCGAAGGAGCCCGTCTTCTGGCCTTCCTGCGGAACCGGCTGGCCCCGGACGTCCGGTCCGAAGTCCGGATTCCCCGGGGGAGCTATCTCGACGATGCGCTGGCCGACCGGCCCCTCGAGGTAGTCGGCCACCAGTTGCACTGGGCGGACCGCCCGGAGGCGTGGGCGAGCCTCGTGACCCTCAAGGCCTGGCCCCGGATGCATGGCGAGGAGGAGGAGCCGGGGAGCTATCCGGGGATGCTCGATGCCCTGCTCGAGGTCGAGGGGAACGTGACCGTGAGCCTGGCCTTCCGTCCGGTTCCGGCCGAGGCGGCGGAAGCCTGGATCAGCCGGGTGCGCAACCACCACCGGGCACTCGAGAAAAGCTGGCGGGCAACCCTTCGGGAAATGCTGACCCGGAAGGAGGTACCGGCGGATCGCGAGCAGCACGTTCTGGCCAGCCGGGAGGCAGGCCGTGCCCTCGAGTATCTCCAGGAGGGCCAGTACGGCTATCTCAATCTCACCCTCGTCTGCTACGGCCACTCCCCCGAGGCGGCCGATGCGACGGCCGCACGGGTCGAGTCTTCGATCCATGCGCTCGGATTCATGGCCCTGACCGAGCGGATGCACGCGCTTTCCGCGTGGGCCGGGACCCTGCCTGGTCAATGGGCCGAGCCCGTGCGCTGGTTCCTGGTTTCGGACGCGAACGCCGCGGACCTGGCCCTGGCCCGGAATCTCCCAGATGGGAGTCCGGCAAATCCCCACCTCTGCGGAGCGGACGGGAAGCCGTTGCCCGCCCTCGCCCGGTTCGAAACCCGGCGCCGGACGCACTTCCATTTCCATTTCCACCACGGCCAGAACGGTCACACCCTGATCGTCGGGCCCACCCGCTCCGGAAAAAGCGTGTTCGCGAACTTCCTGATCGGACGCTGGTTGGGACTGCCGGAAACACAGGCCTTCCTGTTCGACAAGGACCGGAGCGCCGAGATCCTGGTGGCCCTCCTGGGCGGGCAATACCGTGATCTCGCTCCCGGACCAGCATCAGATGCCCTTCGCAATCCGCT
>JAKARN010000347.1 GCA_021828425.1 Pseudomonadota bacterium
CGATCAGGCCCGATCAGCTTTCGCATCTCAAGAGAACCTTGCATACCCTGAAAGGTGGTGCCCGGGTCGCGAATTTCCAGGCCATCGCTTCATTGGCCCATGAACTGGAATCCGTTTTGGACTGGGCGACCCTTCATTGGGATGAGGTAGCTCGTGACCAACTGGGAGAGCTAATCCAGTCAGCGATCGGGTCCCTCCACCAGATGTTGGCACAGGCTCGTCAGGGTCAGGTTCCGCGCGAGGATCGGCGACTCATGACGTCGCTGGCCAGGTTTATGACCACGACTCTTGAGCGGCAACCGGCGGGAATCCAGACCGTCGAATCCACTCCCAAGACGGGTCCTGAAGACCTGGAAACGGTGCAGGCTGCAGGACCGGATCCCGTGGTGCAGCAGCCGGGCCAGCCAGCGACTCCCTCCACGGTGGTTCGAGTTCGGGCGGAGCTTTTGGACCAAGCCTTGAACGAAGCTGGCGAGGTGGGAATCTACCGAGCCCGGCTTGAGGAACAAGTCAACAGCATTGCCTTTAATCTAGCAGAACATGCGAGGACCGTCGAACGTTTACGAGAACAGTTGCGTCGTTTGGAGCTTGAGACCGAAGCCCAGATGCTTGCCCGCCGTCCACAGGAGACCAGTGAATCCCAGGCTGGATTTGATCCCCTGGAGCTGGATCGCTATACCCGGGTGCAGGAGTTGTCGCGGGCACTGGCCGAGTCTGTCAATGACCTGACCAGCTTGCAGCATTTGCTGGACAATCTGATCCGGGAGTCCTCGACGCTTTTGCTCCAGCAGGGTCGGGTGAACACGATTCTCCAAGACAACCTGATGCGGGGGCGGCTGGTCTCTGTCCAGTCGGTGGCACCGAGGCTTGAGCGGGTTGTCGAGCGAACAGCCCGCGAAGCCGGCAAGCAGGCAAGGCTACTTGTTCAGGGAACCGAAGCGGAACTCGATCGACGCGTGCTGGATCGTCTGGTGGCTCCGCTGGAGCACATGGTTCGCAATGCGGTGTTTCATGGTATTGAGAGCCCTGAACGACGCCAAACCCTCGGCAAGAATCTAGTCGGACAGATCGCCCTGACCTTCCGCCGGGAAGGGCCCGAAGTGATCATTGAGGTCGCGGACGACGGAGCGGGTCTCAATTTCCAAGCCATTCGTGACAAGGCCATCGAGTTGGATCTCATTCCGCCGGGCCAGGAACCCTCGCAGGATGACCTGATCCAGATGATCTTCAGGCCCGGCTTTTCAACCGCCCGTACTCTGACGCAGACTGCCGGGCGTGGTGTCGGCATGGATGTCGTCTCTGCCGAAATCCGCGATCTGGCAGGAACCGTCGAGGTCACCTCGGAGACCGGTCATGGGACCCGGATGCTGATCCGGCTGCCCTTTACCCTGGCGATCTCGCAATCCCTTTTGGTGACCGCAGGAACGGGCCAGTATGCAGTTCCCCTGCATAGCATCGAAGGCGTCGGTCGGATGACCACGCGGGAATACGAGGAAGTCATACAGAAGGAGAATCCGGTGTATCTGTACGGTGGTCGCAACTACCGGATCATGCCGCTTCTCCACGCCCTGGGCCGATCTAGCGAGGTCGCTTCGGGCACCGAGGTCATTTCCCTGCTTCTCGCCCGGGGGGGTGACGATTATCGGGCGTTCGCTGTCGATGCCCTGATTGGAAGCCGGGAAATTGTTGTCAAACCCCTCGGAATCCAAATGGCGAGCATTCCGGGAATTTCCGGTGCGACCATCTTGGGTGACGGCAGCATTATTTTTGTTCTGGATCCCGTAGGACTTGTCCGCGCCCTGCGCCGTCGCTCGATCGTAGCCGATGCAACGGCTGTATTGGCTCCCGCTGTGCGCCCCCGTCAGCGGGGCCTTGTGCTCGTTGTCGACGATTCCATCACGATGCGCCGCGTTTCCCAGCGCTTCTTGGAACGCAGCGGTATTGAGGTCATGACAGCCAAGGACGGTGTGGATGCCTTGATGCTCCTTGGAGAGCGCATACCGGACGTGGCCTTGGTGGATATCGAAATGCCCCGCATGGACGGGTTCGAACTGTCCACGCGCATCCGGGCTGATGAACGCTTGAACTCCCTGCCCATCGTGATAATTACCTCACGCTCAGGAGAAAAGCATCGACAACGCGCCCAGGAAATCGGAGTCAATGCCTATTTACCCAAGCCGTATCGTGAGGAAGAGCTTCTTGAGACGCTTCACCGTTTGCGTCCGGATCGCTTTTCCACGGTCCAGCAAACCCCGGTGGATCATTCCTGATGGCACGGGACGAAGAGCTCTATTGCCTGCTGGTTCCGCTGGATGGCTTCAAGATCATTCTTCCGCGGGATCTTGTGGTCGAAGTGCTGAACCGGGGAAACATTGAGCCGGCTCCCGGTGGTCCCCCGTGCCTCTTGGGGTACCGGGTCCGCAATCAACAGTCGATTCCGGTCGTTTCCTTGGAAGTGGCGGCTGGTTTGCCGAGCCGGCCAGCCGGCAACAAGAGCCGCCTTTTGGTCGTTTATGCGCTGACAGGACAGCTGGGTACCCCATGCTTTGCCATCATGACCTTGGGCTACCCTTACCTTCTCCGCATTGATCCGCGGACCCTCAAGGCTCACGAAGACCAGAAGGTCACTTCCGGCTTTGTTTCACGGGCGAAACTGGGAGGCGAGGCACCCCTGATCCCCGATTTCGACTGGATTGAGGGAGAGCTGGCAACATTCAAGCCGGCGGTGCCGGCCTGAGTGCCGGACGACTGTTGAGGTCTCCCCAGAGCGTCTGCAAAACGGATAACCCCACGAGCGGAGCCGTTTCGGTCCGTAAAAT
>JAKARN010000348.1 GCA_021828425.1 Pseudomonadota bacterium
CCGGTCGGGTGCGAGGGCGACCTCGATGGCGACAGGCTGGCCCGGTTGCCAACCCTTGGCCCTGATGTACCGGGCCACGCTGTCGATCGCATTCCTCATGCTGGTGAAGAGGTTGACCCGCCGGCCCGGCGGGGGGCCGATCGCATAGTTGAGGTAGGTGTTTGGCATGAACTGCGGGATGCCGAGCGCGCCGGCGTAGGATCCGCGGATGGCCAGGGGGTTGAAGTGCTCCCGCCGGCAGAGCCGGAGAAAACCGCTCAGTTGATGACGGAAAAACCCCCCCCGCCTCGGATCCCCGAACGCCAGTGTGCTCAGGCTGTCCAGCGCCGGGATCTCCCCGGTGATCCGGCCGTAGTTGGTCTCGACCCCCAGGATGGCGGCAATGAGGGTGCCGGGGACGCCGAAGTGGCGCTCTTCCTGTCGGATGGAGCGGGCATGGGCCCGGAGCCAGGCCTGCCCGAGCCGGATCTTTTCCGGGTTGACAAAGAGTGCGCGGTAGCGGCGCCAGGGCAGTGCCTCGTAGGGGTGGTGGATCAGGGCCAGCACGCCCGGCAGGAGTCGGGCCTTGCGGAAGAGTGCCGTGAGCGCCTGGGCGTCGAAATGGTGGACGCGCACCATGTGGGCGATGAAGGTGCGGACTGCATCGGACGGGAGGCGGGTGGGGGCTGCCGGGACCGGGCGCCCGAGGCAGGAGAGACAGGCCAAAGCCAAAAGCGTGCGACGCATGTCAGCGGGTGGATGAGAGGCGGGGTTCGCGCGCGAGGTTCATGATGCTGCCGAACCCGGCCATGAGCGTCACGATGGCGGAGCCCCCGAAACTCACGAAGGGCAGGGGTTCGCCCACCACCGGCAAAAGTCCGGAGACCATGCCCACGTTCACGATGAGATAGAGAAAGATGATGAAGGCCAAAGTCGTGGTCCAAAGCCGCCCGAAGCGGGCATCCATCCGAAAGGCCAGCCACAGGGTCCTCTGGACCAGGAGGAGAAACAGGAGGATGAGCGCCAGGGCGCCGAGCAGTCCGAACTGCTCCCCGATGACGGCGAAGATGAAGTCGGTCGTGCTTTCCGGCAGGAAGTCGAGCCGGGTCTGGCTGCCGTGGAGCAATCCCCGTCCGAAGAGGCCACCCGAACCCAGGGCGATCTGGGACTGGATGATGTGATAGCCGGCGCCCAAAGGATCGCGTTCCGGATTCAGGAAGATGAGGATTCTCTCCTGCTGGTACTGGTGCATGAAGTGCCAGGCGACCGGAGCCAGGGCGGCGATCAGGAGCAGGCCGACGACGAGGTAGCGCCAGCGGATTCCGGACAGGAAGAGGCAGAACACACCGATCAGCCCGATGAGAAGGGCGGAACCCAGGTCGGGCTGCTTCAGGATGAGCGCCAGGGGGAGACCGATCAGAACCAGGCTCACCCCGATATGTTTCCAGTCCGGAGGGGGAGGGGTGGAGGCGAGGTAGCGGGTCAGCATGAGGGGAAGCGCGAGGATCATGAGTTCGGTGGGCTCGAGCCTCACGAAGCCGAGGTTGAGCCAGCGTTGGGCCCCGAGACGCGTGTGTCCGAAGATCAGGACGGCGCCGAGAAGCAGGAGCGCGCCCGTGTAGAACCAGGGGGCGGCCAGCCGGTAGTAGACCGGTGGGACCTGGGCCACGGCGAGGAGGATCGCGAAGCCCAAAAGCACCCGGATCAGCTGCTTTTCGGCCAGTGTGAAGTGGCCGTGCCCGGCGCCATAGAGGGAGACCAGTCCGAAGAGGGCCAGGAGGGCCAGTTCGACGAGGAGGGTGCCATCGAGGTGCAGGTAGGCGGTCCAGCCGGGACCGAGATTCTCGGAGTCCCGGGCGCGGGTGCTCGAGTCGGGGAGCGGAAGGGCGATACGGCTGGCCACTCTGGATGCACGCTGGATAGGCTATCAGTGTGCCACAGCCGGAACGATTGAGGAAGATCAGTGCCGGGGGGCGGGAGGATCGTGATTCGTGAGCGAGGCGTAGGGGTGACGCTCGGGTGGCAGGCCACGGGATTCGAGGAAGGCGTCGATGAGGCGGCGGGCGATCGGTGCACCGGTCAGCGCTCCGGCCACGCCATGTTCAACAAAGACAGCCACTGCGATTTGGGGATGGGGAACCGGGCCGAAGGCGACGAAGACCGCGTTGTCCCGCTCGTTCTTGGGCAAAAGGTGGTAGTCCCCGAAATCGTTGCGGTCCAGGTTGCTGACCTGGGCCGTGCCGGTCTTTGCCGCGAGCGGATAGCGGAGACCGGCGTCGATGCCGTGCGCGGTGCCCGTGGGATTCTTGATCACGCTTTCCATGTCTCGGATCACGATGTGCCAGAGTCCGGGACGATTGAGGCGGATCGGCCGCTCGGCTTCCGGGACCATCTGGGCGATGCGGTGGTTCATGGGATCAAGGATGGCGTGGACGACCCGGGGACGGAAGCGCTGGCCGTGAGCGGCAAGCGTCCCCAGCGCCACGGCCATCTGCAGGGGGGTCACGAGCCAGAAACCTTCGCCGATCCCCGAGATGACGGTATTCCCCTCGTACCAGGGCTTGTCCGTATGGGCGAGCTTCCAGGCCGGCGAGGGCAAGACACCGGCCCGTGCCCCGATGAGGTCGATCGGCGGCCGCTGGCCGAAACCGAATTGGCGGACGAAGGTATCGAGCCGGTGAATGCCCAGGTCGACCGCCATGTGATAGAAAAAGACATCGACCGACTGGGTGATGGCCTTGCGCAAGTTGGTGACCCCATGCCCCCAGGGCTGCCAGTCGTGGTAGACATGGGTGGTGCCCGGCAGGACGAAGGTGCCCGGGCAGTAAATGGTGGTGTC
>JAKARN010000014.1 GCA_021828425.1 Pseudomonadota bacterium
TTCCGATCTATCCGTGCCCGTTGCCGCGCTCATTCCAAGACCCCCCTCCCGGTGCCAAAAAAAGCCCCGCTTGCGCGGGGCTAGATCCCTTCCAGAGGAGGTCAACTGAAAGATCAGGTAGATCAGGTACCTTTGCAGCTCCGCGGCATGAGCGACTGGGAAATGGTGCTGCTGCTGCAGTCCCAGATCATGGGTGCGCCTGGGGAGGCCATGTGCATGGTGAACGCGACGTTGTTGCCCGCAAGGCCCGAGTTGACGCCGGTGGTCTTGAAGGTTGCCGTGATCGTGCAGCCTCCGAGCGTAGTGGACGTGCCGCCGTCAGCCACACTGACCACGTACTTGCCGACGATGGATGCGGCATTTGGGAAGCCGGTCGTGGTCCCGCTCGCCGGGCAGCTATTGTTCTGCATGTAATAGTTCGCGACCGGGATCTTCTGGCCGCTGATGAGCGAAATCGCCTCGGTGAACTGGGCTTTCGCGACGTAGTTCTCATAGGCCGGGATCGCAATGGCGGCCAGGATGCCGATGATCGCGACCACGATCATGAGTTCGATCAGGGTGAACCCCTTTTGACTGTTCATGGCTTTTTACCTCTAAAAAATAAATGTTGACTCGATTCCTAGCCGCGGTTCCAAGGGTTCTCCCCAAAGGATCCCCGCATAAGTATACCTGCAGGATTGATGCCAGACTGGTTCCATTATGCTGTCCACGGACTTTAAGCCCAGTTCCCGCATGGCTCCTTGGGACCAGGTGCCCAGATCCTAGAAAGGCATGACATTTATTGTCAGATAGTGACATTTTGCGTCACCTTCTGACCCAAATTGTCAGGGTCCGTTACAGGCATGGGGGAGAAGGGTCGGATCGATGGTCGCGCTGCTGCAGACCCACTGGATCGAGCCGCCATAGCTCGCGGATTGGGGTTCCAGCGTGAGCGTTTTGCCGGCGAGTCCGGGCACGACCCCGTGAGTCTTGAAGACAGCCTGGATGATCCCGTTTTTCACCCCGACCTGGGCCACATAATGACCGGCCAGGCTGGCCGCTTCCGGGATTCCGTTTTGTCCCGAGTTGATGCCGGTGAAGCTGCCGTTGCTCCACCAAAGCGAGGCGATCGTCGGCTTGAGACCGCCTGCGATCGAAAGCGCTTCCATGGCTTGGGCCCTTGCAATATCGTTTTCGTAGGCCGGGATCGCGATGGTCGCGAGAACGCCCACGATCAGGATCACGATCATGAGCTCGATCAGGGTAAAACCAGAGTCCTGACGCATGGAAAGCCACCAGTTCCGAGCCGCCTTCAATCCATGTCCTGCAGGTTTAATGCCAATCCCCCGGGTGGACCTGCTTATAATGTGGCCTCCTGCCCAGAGCCTCTCGCCCATGCTGGATCCGATCCCCGAACACTACGCTTCCCCCGAAGGGAAAGCCCGGCTCATGGAAAGGATGCGGGAGAGTGCGGCTCTCCGATGGGTGCTCTCGCGACGGCAGCTCTGCGATCTCGAACTTCTTTTGAATGGCTCTTTCCACCCCCTTGAGACTTTCCTCGGCGAGGACGACTATGCCCGGGTGGTGACGGAAGGCCGGCTCGCCGATGGGACGCTCTGGCCGTTGCCGGTCACGCTGGATGTGCCGGAGGATCTGGCCGAACGGCTGGATTCCGGAGGGCTCCTTGAGCTTTGTGACCCGGAAGGTATCCCGCTCGCTGCCCTCGAGGTGACGGAAAAGTACCGGCCGGACCGGCGGGAGGAAGCACGGCTGGTTTTCGGGACCGTGGATCCCGCCCATCCGGCTGTCCGGTATCTCCTCGAGGCGACCCATCCGGTCTATCTCACGGGCCGGCTCACGGGGCTCACCCCACCTCCCCATTACGACTTCCGGCACCTGAGACTCGGTCCGAACGAACTCCGTGCGCGTTTCAAGGCCCTGGGCTGGCGGCGGATCATTGCCTTCCAGACGAGAAATCCCCTCCATCGGGCCCATTTCGAACTCACCTTCCGCGCTGCGCGCGAGCGGGAGGCCAATCTATTGATTCATCCGTCCGTGGGCATGACACGGCCGGGTGATGTCGATGCCCATACCCGTGTCCGCTGTTACCAGAGGGTTTTTGCCCACTATCCGTCTTCCACGACCCTGCTTGCGCTTCTGCCTCTGGCCATGCGCATGGGAGGTCCGCGCGAGGTTCTCCTCCACATGATTATCCGGAAGAACTGCGGGGCCACCGACCTCATCGTGGGTCGGGATCACGCCGGGCCGGGTCGAGACAGCGAGGGGAGGCCGTTTTATCCGCCTTATGCGGCACGTGAGGCGGCCTTGGCCCATGCCGGGGAGATCGGGATCGGGGTCGTCGCCTTTGATGAGATGGTCTATGCGCCCCGTCGGGGGGAGTATCTGCCGGCGGATGAACTGGCCCCCGGCGAGGAGTCGCTCACCCTGTCCGGCACCGAGCTTCGACGCCGGCTCGCGCTCGGGCTCGAGATTCCGGAGTGGTTTTCCTTCCCCGAAGTCATCGCGGAACTCCGGAAAAGCCAACCCCCGCTTGCCCGGCGCGGGCTCACCGTGTTTCTGACCGGCCTTTCCGGGGCCGGGAAATCGACGGTGGCCCATGCCTTGGCCGAGAAACTCCTGGAGCAGGGCGGACGGCCCGTGACCCTGCTCGACGGCGATCTCGTCCGGCGGACGCTCTCCAGCGAGCTCGGCTTTTCCCGTGAGCACCGCGACCTCCACATCCGCCGCCTGGGTTTCGTGGCCTCCGAAATCAGCAAGAGCGGAGGCTGTGCCATCTGTGCGCCCATTGCCCCCTATGCACGGACCCGCGAGGAGGTCCGTGAAATGGTGGAATCCCGGGGGGGCGGTTTTGTCGAGGTCTACATCTCGACCCCGCTGGCCATCTGCGAGGGGCGTGACCGCAAGGGACTCTACGCCCGGGCCCGGGCTGGACTGATTCCCGACTTTACAGGAGTGAGCGATCCCTACGAGGCTCCCCTCCATCCGGACCTCGCGATTGATACCACGGAACTCACCCCGGAGGAGGCCTGCCAGCAAATCATGCTCAAGCTCGAGCATTTGGGCTACATCGGGGGCGAGGTCGCATCCGGATCCTGACCCCGCCACGCCCCCTTTGCTAGAATGGGCCATGACCGCAACGCGGAGCCGGCAACCGAAACGGGTGTACATCGAGACGCAGGGATGCCAGATGAACGTCTACGATTCGGGCCAGATGCTCGAAATTCTTAGAGAAACAGAAGGTTACCTCCCGGCCGACCGGCCGGAGGGGGCCGATCTGCTCGTCCTCAATACCTGTTCCGTCCGGGAAAAGGCCTTCGACAAGGCGCTCTCCCGCCTGGGCCGGTGGCGACTGCTCAAGGCGGATAACCCCGGTCTCCGAATTGCGGTGGGTGGCTGTGTCGCGAGCCAGGAAGGCCCAACGCTCCTCGCACGGGCTCCTTTTGTCGATGTGGTGTTCGGACCCCAGACCCTGCAGCGCCTGCCTGCCCTCCTGGGCGAACGGGAGGCTTCGGGAAGGCCGCAGGTGGACGTTCGCTTTCCCGCCATTGAGAAATTCGATGCCCTTCCCGCCCCGCGTCGGTCGGGTCCGTGCGCCTTCGTGTCGATCATGGAGGGCTGCAGCAAGTACTGCAGTTTTTGCATCGTTCCCTATACCCGGGGGGAGGAGGCGAACCGGCCCTTCGCCGACATTCTGGCGGAGGTCTGGACGCTCGCAGAATCCGGTGTGCGGGAGATCACCTTTCTCGGGCAAAACGTGAACGCCTATCAGGCGGACTGGAGGGGAGTCCGGCGTGATCTCGCCGATCTCATCCACTATACCGCGGCCATCGATTCCATCCAAAGGATCCGATTTACGACATCCCACCCGATCGAGCTGGGTGACCGCCTCATCCGGGCCTTCCGGGAGGAGTCGAAACTGGCCCCCCACCTGCATCTGCCGATCCAGAGCGGATCCGACCGGATTCTCGCGGCCATGAAACGGGGGTATACGACGCTCGAGTACCGATCCAAGGTCAGACGTCTGCGCGCGGCCCGGGCCGATCTCGCCTTGACCACGGATCTCATTGTGGGCTTTCCCGGCGAAACCGATCGGGACTTTGAAAACACGTTTGATCTGGTTCGGGATGTGGGGTTCGATCAGTCCTTCCTCTTTCTCTATAGTCCAAGGCCTGGGACTCCGGCCGCTTCGTTGCCGGACCCGGTGCCGGATTCCATCCGGCATGAACGCTTCAACCGCCTCAAGGCGCTGCTCGACCGACAGGCCTTGGACTTGAGCCGGACGCGCGTGGGGCAGCGGGTTTCCGTGCTCGTGGAACGGACCGGGGAGCCGGATCCTTCCGCCTTGTCCGGACGGGAAGGGACCAACCATTGGGTCCATTTCTCGGGCCCTCCCGATCTTCTGGGGGCGATGGTCGAAGTCGAGGTGACCCAGGGATTGACCAACTGCCTGAGGGGACGGCGGGCTGGAATTGAGAGCGTACGTTCCATGAGTCATGACCGGACACAGCGACCATCGCTTTAAGCCCACGGGCCCGATGCGCGGCGCCGAGGTGATTCTCGAACCTCCGGATAATGACCGTCTGGCCCGGCTGTGCGGACCCATGGATGACCACCTGCGCCAGATCGAGGCTCATCTCGGGATCGAGATCAAAAACCGCGGGAATCGTTTCCGACTCCTGGGCGAAGCCCGGGCCGTTGAGACGGCGGGACGGCTGTTGCGCGGATTGTATGCCCGCGAGATGGATGAACCGTTCGAGGTGCAACGTATCGAAGAAATGCTCGAGTCCGTCGTCGAAACCGACCGTCGCGTGGACGCGAGCAGCCGCCGCGCACCAACCAACACCGGTCGCGTCCACGTCGACCCCCATGGAGAGCATCAGACGGAATATCTTCGGTTGATCCGGCTTCTGGACCTCACCTTCGGGGTTGGTCCCGCTGGTACCGGCAAGACCTATCTCGCGGTCGCGGAGGGGGCTGCGCTGCTCGAACAGGGGGTCTGCGAAAGGCTGGTTCTGGTACGTCCCGCCGTCGAGGCGGGAGAACGACTGGGCTTCCTCCCAGGAGACCTGAGCCAGAAGATCGACCCTTACCTCAAACCCATCTACGATGCGCTCCACGAGTTTTTGGGATACGAAAAGGTTATGCGCCATCTTGAGCGCGCCGTGATCGAAATTGCCCCCCTCGCCTACATGCGGGGCCGGACGCTCAACCGGTCCTACATCCTGCTCGACGAGGCCCAAAACACGACTGTCGAGCAGATGAAAATGTTTCTGACCCGCATCGGTTTTGGTTCGAAGGCGGTGGTGACCGGTGATCTCACGCAGATCGACCTGCCCCGCCCGGAACGCTCGGGTCTGCCCCATGCGCTGGGGATCCTCGAGAACCTGCCTGAAGTCGGCGTGGTCCGGTTTGACCACCGGGATGTCCGCCGTCACCCGCTGGTCAAGCGCATCATCCAGGCCTATGAGGGCGCGGGGCAGGGAGGCTCCTGATGCAGGTTGCGGTGAGCTATGGACTGGTCCGGCGCGGCTTGCCACAACCGCTCGCGTTCGGTCGGTGGATCGACCGGACGGCCGAGGCGCTTGACGTGGAGGGTGCGGTGAGCATCCGGGTGAGCGACGCTCGGGAAGGGGCTACGCTGAATGAGCGTTACCGGCGCCGGAGCGGGCCGACCAACGTCCTGTCGTTTCCGGCCTGTCTCCCGGGTGAGCGGGAACGGTTCTGGGGTGATATCGTCCTCTGTGCGCCGGTCATCGCGGCCGAGGCCAAAAGTGCAGGGCGCCCTCTGCGGGATCACTTCGCCCACCTCACCGTGCATGGTTTTCTCCATCTTCTGGGCTACGACCACGAGCATCCGGTCGAGCGATCCCGCATGGAAGCCCTCGAGATCCGCCTGCTTGGCCAGTTTCGGATCCCCGATCCCTACGCAAATCCACCGGCCAGAACCTCCCGGAGATCCCGCTAATGTCCGTGGAAGAACCTCCATCCTCCGCATCCCCCGGCTGGATCGGACGACTGGGGCAGATCCTGGGACGTGAGGTACGCGACCGCCAGGCCTTTCTGGCGGTGGTGGAAGAAGCTTTTGCCAACGGGGTTCTGGATCCGGATGCCCGTGACATGTTCAAGGGCGTGCTCAAGGTCGGAGAGCAGCGGGTCAGTGATGTCATGATCCCCCACGGACAGATGATCGTGATCCAGGAAGAGGAGTCTCTGGCTCAGGTGCTCTCGACTGTGGTCGCGTCGGGACACTCGCGATTTCCGGTGATTGGGGAGAGCCGGGACCAGGTCGTAGGACTTCTGCTCGCCAAGGATCTCCTGGCTCACTACGAACAGCGGGCCCGCCATTTCGGCCTGCGGGACTACCTTAGGCCCATGCTGTTTGTGCCTGAAACCAAGGCCCTGAATTTACTGCTCCGGGAATTCCGCAGTACGCGCAACCACATGGCGGTGGCCATCGACGAGTTCGGTGGGGTCGCGGGACTCGTGACGCTTGAGGATGTGCTCGAAGAGATCGTGGGCGAGATCGGCGACGAGTACGACCTCGAGACGGAAGGCAATATCCTGGAGCACAGCCGTCAGCGCTATACCGTGCGTGGACTGACGAGCCTGCCGGAGTTCAACCAGCATTTCAAGATGGCCTTGCCGGAAGACGAGTTCGATACGATCGGGGGATTTTTGGTCGACCAGTGGGGCCGGGTCCCCAGCCGGGGTGAAACCTGGGAGATCGGTGCGCTTCGTTTCAGGGTGCTTCGCGCCGACCGACGGCGGATCCAGCTACTTGAGGTGCGGCGTCAGAAACCTCCACCGCCACCGGCCCCTCCGGACTCGCCCACGGCATGAACTGGGGGTCACGGGGGTGGATGCACCCACTCGTCCGTTGCGCGTTCGCCCTGGCTGGCGGGGTGTGCCTCGTTTTTGCCTTTGCTCCGTTTGATCAATGGGCACTCGGCTTTCTGGCTCCCGCCCTCCTGTTTTGGCTCTGGGACGATAGCCGGCCGGCGCGGGCGGCCCTTTACGGTCTCTTTTTCGGAGTCGGTCTTTTCGGCTTTGGCATCTACTGGATCGTCCACAGTATCTTTGTGGTTGGCCATGAACCCTTGTTCCTCGCCTGGGGTTTGGTTTTTTCCCTGACCCTCGCGTGCGCTGCTTTCATCGCGGGAGCCGGTTGGACCGCCGCCCGTCTCGCTCCCCATCCCGGCTTCCCGCGCTATGCGCTCGTGCTGCCCGCACTCTGGATTCTGGCCGAGTGGGTTCGGGGCTGGATCTTGACCGGATTTCCCTGGCTCGATCTCGGTTACAGTGCGGTCGGAGGGGTTCTGGCCCAGGGATATGCTCCGGTCCTGGGGACGCTCGGCGTGAGTTTCGTTCTATCGCTGACCGCTGGACTGGTTGTGGCCTCCCTCCGCCTGCCCGATCCCCGCCGTCGCTGGACCGCACTGGCCATGCTGAGCGCGGTCTGGCTTCTCGCGCCTGCCCTCTCGGCGATCTCCTGGACCCGGCCGGCCGGCCCCCCGGTTGCCGTGAGCGTGGTCCAGGGAGACATCCCGCAGCGGATGAAGTTCACACCGGGCGCCTGGCGGGTTGGGCTGGCCCGCTACGAGACCCTGAGTTCCACACTCTGGCGGCCGGGACGGGTGGTGGTCTGGCCCGAATCAGCGGTTTCCACCTGGTACGAAGAGGCGGAAGGACCGCTCCAAAGACTCCGGCGTAGGATCCGGGAAAAGGGGGCCACGCTCATTGCGGGGGTCTTTCACTATGATTTCCGGAATGGTGGCCGCTACAACTCGGCCGTCCGGATCGGATCCGGCCCGGTGCGCTTTTACGACAAACATCACCTGGTCCCGTACGGTGAATATTTTCCGGTCCCGGGGTTCGTCCGGAACTGGCTTCGGGACTGGAAGTTGCCCCACTCGAGTTTCACGATGGGTGCCGCCGTGCAAAGACCGTTCCGGGTCGATGGACGATGGGCCGGGATTTCGATCTGTTATGAAGATGCGTTTGGGCGTGATATCCGCCGTTCCCTCCCTTACGCCAACTGGCTCATCAACGTGAGTGACGATGCCTGGTTCGGGCGGACCATCGGGCCGGATCAGCAGTTCCAGATGGCCCGGATGCGGGCGCTCGAAACCGGCCGACCGCTCGCGCGGGCCGACAATACGGCCATTTCCGGACTGATTGACGAAAGAGGTCAGGTGATCGGCCGTCTGCCCCCTTTCCTGCCCCTGGTCCTGACCGGCCACCTCCAGCCGGAAGCCGGGCTTACGCCCTATGACCGGTGGGGAGACCGGCCGATCGTGGTTCTGGCCCTCCTCTTGTTGTTCGGGGGCGGGTTTTGGGAAGCCCTGCGTGTCCGGGGCATGCCCGCACATGGCGTGGGTGCCGGGGATGTTTTATGATCCTTCCATCTTGGCCGGATCACGCCCAGCCTGCCCCGGGTTGCGGATCCGGTATTGAAGGGCTTATGACCGACAACCGATACGATCCCGAGACCATCGAGGCCTGGGCGCAGTCGCGCTGGCAAAAAGAACGCGTTTTCGAGGTCGAGGAGAGCGATCCTCGTCCTCCCTACTACGTCCTTTCCATGTTCCCCTATCCCAGCGGTCGGTTGCACATGGGGCATGTCCGCAACTATACGATCGGGGACGTCGTGGCCCGCTATCGCCGCATGAACGGTTTTGCCGTCCTGCAACCGATGGGCTTCGATGCCTTCGGGCTTCCGGCGGAGAACGCGGCCATCCAGAACCGAACCTCGCCGGCTCGCTGGACCGAAAGCAACGTGGCCACCATGAAAGACCAGCTCAACCGTCTGGGTTTCGGCTACGACTGGCGTCGTGAAATCGTGACCTGCCGGCCCGAGTACTACCGGTGGGAACAGTGGCTCTTTACCGAGTTGTATCGACGGGGACTGGCCTACCGCGAGAAAGCCTGGGTCAACTGGGATCCCGTGGACCAGACGGTTTTGGCCAATGAGCAGGTCATCGATGGTCGCGGCTGGCGTTCCGGGGCCCCGGTGGTTCGACGCGAAGTGGCGCAGTGGTTTATCCGGATCACGGCGTACGCCGAGGAACTGCTCGGGGGACTCGAGACACTGACCGGCTGGCCGGAGGAAGTGCGCAGGATGCAGCGCAACTGGATCGGCCGCTCGAGTGGACTCGAAATCGATTTCGAGAGGATGGATGGAAAGGGCGCGATCCGTGTCTTTACGACGCGGGCGGACACGATTTTCGGGGTGACGTATCTGGCCTTGGCGCCGGAACATCCTGTCGTTCTGGAGGCGGCTCAAAAAGATTCCGCCCTGGCCGATTTCGTGAGAAACATGCGCCAGCGGGAAATGCGGGAGGCAGCCATCGAGACCGCCGACCGGCAAGGGGTGCCGTTGGCACTCCGGGTCAGGCATCCCATGACCGGCGAAGCCCTTCCGGTCTGGGCCGCGAGTTTCGTTCTGGAAGGGTATGGCACCGGTGCCATCATGGCCGTTCCTGCGCACGATGCACGTGACCATGATTTTGCCCGCCGATACGATTTGCCGATCCGCTCCGTCATCCGTCTGCCCGGAGATGGGGAGGGGGATCTTCAAGAGCAGGCCCTGACGGCGGAAGGCGTGGTTTTTGACTCCCCGGGACTCGACGGACTGGATAGCGCAGAGGCCCGGTTGCGGGTTGGGGAATGGTTGGGCGGTCAGGGCCTCGCCCGGGCCAGTGTGCGCTATCGCCTCAGGGACTGGGGTGTCTCGCGCCAGCGCTACTGGGGGTGCCCGATTCCCATCGTGCACTGTCCGGATTGCGGAACGGTGCCGGTTCCGGCAAAAGACCTGCCCGTGCGACTGCCCGAAGACGTGGCGTTTTCCGGCGTGAGCTCACCGCTCATTGAGGACGAGCGGTTTTTTGTCACGCCCTGCCCGAACTGTCATCGTCCGGCACGGCGGGAGACCGATACCTTCGACACCTTCATGGAATCCTCCTGGTACTACGCCCGTTATGCCGCCTACAACTGCAAGGATGCCATCCTGGATGAACGGGTTCATCACTGGTTGCCGGTTGATCAGTATGTGGGCGGCATCGAGCACGCGGTTCTTCATCTGCTCTATGCCCGCTTCTTCCACAAGCTACTGCGGGATCTGGGCTGGGTCCAGGGCGACGAGCCCTTCACCCGCCTGCTCAGCCAGGGGATGGTTCTCAAGGACGGGGCCAAAATGTCGAAATCGAAAGGCAACGTGGTGGATCCCGAGGTGATCATCGCCCGGTATGGTGCGGATACGGCCCGCTTCTTCATGATGTTTGCCGCTCCCCCGGATCAATCACTCGAGTGGTCGGAACAAGGTGTGGAGGGTGCCGAGCGTTATCTGAAACGCCTCTGGCGCCTGGTGGACGATTCAGCCGCGAGACGATCCCACGGGACAGTGGATCCGGCGGCCCTCTCGGCCGAGGGACGCCACTTGTGGGTGAGGCTCCATGAAACGATTGCCGGTGTCAGCCACGATTACGGAGTCCGGGAGACCTTCAATACGGCCCTGGCCAAGCTCATGGAGCTCACCCACTCCGCAAACCGCTTCGAACCGGGTGCCCCCATGGACCGTGTGCTCCTCGATCAGGTCGTCCGGACGCTTCTTGTGCTCTTGCATCCTGTGGCACCCCACATCACGGAGGCGCTTTGGAGCCGGATGGATGGCGTGGGTCTCCTCGCGCTGCACCCCTGGCCGGAAGCGGATCCCCGTGCGCTTGAGCGTGAGCGATGGGAGATCGTGGTGCAGGTGAACGGGAAGAGGCGGGGGAGCCTGTCGGTGAGCCGCGACGAATCCGAGTCCGAGATCCGTTCGCGCATCTTGGCGGATGCCGGGCTTGCCCGCCACATTCCACAGGAAGCCGTGGAACGCTGGGTCATGGTTCCCGGGAGGCTCGTCAACGTGGTTTTGCGCAAGGAGCCGGTCCCACCGTGAACGGACGGCCACGTCCGGGGAGAGATGAGTGGCGGCGCTGCTTCCAGCGGGGTATGGTGATCGTCTTCGCGCTCGGGCTTTCAGGCTGCGGCTTTGCTCTGGGGACCGCCTATCATCTGCCCCGGAGCCTGGCGCCCCTGGCGCTCGTGGCACCGGATCCCAACGGATACCTGGCGCTCGTCCTCCGGGAACGGTTCGAGCGTGCAGGATTTGCCGTGGTGTCAGTCCGCAAGCCTCACGCCTCGACACTCACCATCCAGAAGGCCTTCATCCGTTCACGCATCCTCGCGGTCAACGGCCAGGGCGAACCGGCCGAGTACCTCATGAGTTACCACGTCCGCTTCACCCTGCTCAAGGGACACCGGATCATCCTGCGCCCGACCACCCTGCGTATCCGGCGGACCTATTTCTACCTTCCTCTGGCCACGCTCGCCATGACCTCCCAAGCCTATAATCTCACCCGATCACTCGAATCGAAGGCGGCCCGCCTGATCCTCCTGCGCCTTTCAGCCCCCCGCCTCCGTCAGAGAGCCTCCACCCACAGTCCGTCGCCGGCCCCGCATCCGTGAAGTACGTACCCCGGCAGCTCGAGGAGTTCGACCGCTTCGGAGAGGCTCCGTTCTGGCTTATTGCTGGGAGTGATCCAATCCTGGTCGGAGAGGTTTGGGACTGGATCCGGAAACGGATGGGGCGAATGGGATCCTACGAGCGCCGGGTTTTCCGGCCTGAACGCACGTTGGATCCGGGATTTTTCGACGATTACCGGACCGGCTCGCTGTTTTCGGAGCGACGGCTTTTCGAGGTGCACCTTTCGACCCCGACCCTGCAGGCGGCCGGCGCATCTGCGCTCGGTGACCTTTTGGAACAGGCGGCCACCCCAGATACGTGGCTTGCGGTTCACCTGCCCAGCCTGGATCGAGGTGTCCGGCAGGGTGCGCTCTACAGCCGTTTCGCCTCCCGTGCCCAGGTTGTGGAATGCTGGCCGCCGGATCCGGCCCGCTGGGATGCGGAAGTGGAGCGGCGCTCCCGCGGGCACGGCGTAAAGTTCGGTTCCGACGGCCGTGAGCTCCTTGCGGCACTGACCGAGGGAAACCTCCTGGGACTCGAAGCGGCGCTCAGGATCCTCGAACTCGACGAGCCCGATCACCCCGTGACCGGGCCCGAGGTGGCCGAGGTGCTCGGTGCGTCTGCGCATTACGGACCGTTTGACTTGGCCGAGGCGGCCTTGAGTGAAAATCCCGGACGGGTTTTCGAGATTTTTCGGACCTTGGCTGAGACGACCGGGGAGTGGCCACTTGTTCTCGGGACACTGGTTCACGAGATCCATGCTGTGCTCGGCGCCGGAGGATCGCAGGCACCACCCCGCAAGCAAAGCTTGTACGACAAGGCGCGGCGGCGCGGCCGCCCGTTCTGGTACCGCCGGCTGGAGGAGGCGGCCCGGGCTGACCTCGTGATCAAGGGACGAAAGCCCGGCCGGGCGGGAGATACCCTCCTCAGGCTTGTCCTGCACATGAGCGGCGTTCCGGGGATCGGAGAGCGGGTGTGAGGTACATCGGGCTTTTCGGCGGCTCTTTCGATCCCGTCCATGTGGGTCACCTGCGTGCAGCGATCGAGGTGATGGAGCATCTCGGACTGGATGAGTTGCGTTTCATTCCCTGTGCAAACTCACCGGGGAAACCTTCCCCCCGGGCGTCCGGCAGCCTCCGACGGGACTGGCTTGAGCGGGCGATGGGGGATCGGCCGGGATGGATTCTGGATGATCGAGAGTTACGCCGCGGGGGTGCGAGCCATACGGTCGAGACGCTCCTTGGAATCCGGGAAGAGGAGCCCGAGAGTCGACTGTACTGGATCGTAGGCTCAGATGCCTTCTCGCGCTTGCACCAGTGGCGGGAGCCGAACCGTCTGGGTCAGCTCGCGCATTGGATCGTTCTCCTCCGCCCCGGCTTTCCCGCCGTGCTCCCGGATGAGGCACCGGGTTGGTGCCGGAGTGGAAGAACGGATGATCTGGCCAGATTGAGGCAGGATCCGGCCGGGGATGTCCTCTACCTTCGGGTCACTGCACTCGGCATTTCAGCCACGGCGATCCGGGACCGGATCCACCAGGGGCTCTCTCTCGACTATCTCGTTCCGGCCTCCCTCCAAGGAACCCTCGAGCGGGCGGGTTGCTATGATCCACCCTAAGAAAACCCTCAGCACGGCGCACTGGCTCGATCTGCTCGAAACGCTGATCCGGGATCACCATGGCCACGAGATCGTCCGGCTGGATGTCCGCGGACTCACGACTTTGGCGGATCACTTCCTGATTGCGAGCGGGACTTCGGATCGCCAGTTGCGAACCCTGGCGGAGCGGATCCGCGAGGCGGCACGGGAAGCCGGGCGACCGGTGATCGGCAGCGAGGGAGAACGGACCGGCGGCTGGATCTTGGTTGATCTTGATGACGTGATCGTCCATCTCATGCTGCCCGATCTCAGGCGGTTTTACCAACTCGAAAAACTCTGGGGCTGGTCTGAGCCGGTCGAGGGCCTTCAACCGGACGGGTAGGCCAGACCCCCTTCCCCTGGGGTTGGCTTTTCGGCTTGGGAGAGGCCGCTCAGTGTGCGACAATCCCTCCTGTCACGTGACTTGAACGTGGACTCGGAACCCCGGGTTCCCTGAATCCTGAGCGAGAGCCTTGGACTGATGGAGTCAAAGTCTGCTGTGCGCCACCGACGCCTCTGGATCCGTGTCCTGGCGGGGCTCGTGGCCGTCGCGGTGATCGGGGCGGCCACCGGAGTGGGCTTGTTTCGAGATCGGA
>JAKARN010000349.1 GCA_021828425.1 Pseudomonadota bacterium
CAGAGCAAGGAGAGGCGGAAAGCGGGTTCATGCCGCCGGCGCCAAGCCAGAACGATTCCGAACGGAAAGAGGAAAGCCCAGGGGAAAAAATCCCCCCAGAGGCTTTTCAGGTAGAGAAAGGGCCCATGCTCGTGATCAATCCCCGAGAGGAAACGGGTGAAGTTCTGATAGATAAAAAAGGCCCGGTCGAAATCCCAGTTCACGAGAAGCCCGGCCATCACAGCCCAGAGGGCCAGAACGCTCAGGGAGAGAGTGAGTCCACGAACCGGCCGCAAGGACCAGATTCCCTGCCAAAGCGCATGCCAACCCTTTTTGCTAAAGACTTGGAGGCCTGACGTGGAGGCCACAAGATCGAGACCCATGGCCGGGAGTGTGATGGCAAGCCCGACTGGACCCTTGGCCGCGACGGCGATCGCAAGCCCACCCCAGAGTTCCCAAGGAAAACGAGTGCGCGCTCCCTGCCGATGGCGGAGGTAACCAGTATAGGCCATAAGCACACCGAGCGCTAGGAGGCTGTCGGTATGGGCCGTGAAAAAATTATAAAGGGCGATCGGAAGCGCAGCCAGAGCCAGACGGGGCAGGGTCGGGCTCACGTTCGGAAAGGCGCTTTTCACCCAGCGACCCATCCAGAAGATCCAGAGCAAAAAGGCCATCGTTCCCGGCACCCGGATGGCCGCCCGAAGCGGCAGTCCAGCCAGCCGGGCGATGATGGAGAGCCAGTAATAAAGGGGGGGATACTCGACGTAGGGCAGGCCATTCTTCCAAGGGACCCACCAGCTGCCCCGGGCGATCATCTCGCGCACGACCTCGGCAAAGCGGGGCTCCTCAGCTGGGATGAGCCCATGGGTGAACATGGCGATGCCGTAAACCAGGGCCAGGAACACGAACAAGCCGATGGCGAATCGGCGATCGGAACGAACCTCGAGTTCCGGGCCGAGCGGGGGGAGATGGGGATCGTTATTAAACAGTGAGCAGGATGACATGGGAAAATCCAACGGGTGCCCAATTTTACCGGAGGATGGAGTCCCGCGATACGATGCTATGTTCGGAGAGACTTCCGTGAACTATGACCACCGCTTTCATGCCGGCAATTTCGCTGACGTCCACAAGCACATCGTGCTGATCGCCCTGCTCGAACGTCTGTCGGAAAAACCCTCCCCCTGGTTTTATCTCGACACACATGCCGGCACTGGGCTTTATGAACTGGATCGCCTTCCAGAAGACCCGCCCCCGGAGTTCCGCCGTGGCTTTGAGGTCCTTTGGAAAGCCAACCCGGTCGATCCCCTGCTGGCGAAATACCGGGCACTTGTGGCTTCCGATAACCCCGCGGTCAACCTCACCCGCTATCCCGGATCTCCCTTGCTTGCCCGTCGGCTATCCCGCCCCCAAGACCGGCTGGCCTTCGTCGAAGCTGTTCCCCAGCGCCAAGCTGAACTCAAACGCCATCTCGGCCGACAGCCGGGCGTTCATCTCCGGGACGGCTTTGAGGCACTTCTCGCGCTCACACCTCCGCCTGAACGACGTGGGCTCATCTTTATCGATCCACCCTACGAGCAGGTCTCGGAGGCGGATCAGCTCGCCGAGACCCTGCCCCACGCCTGCGACCGTTTTCCGCAAGGTGTTTTTCTGGCTTGGTATCCCTGGGCAGATGCGGAGTGGACGAAGGGTCTCAAGCGGCGCCTCAGCCGGATTTTCCGGATTTCCTTTCTGGACTGGCTCATTCCCCGGAGCCGCGGACTCTGGGGTAGCGGACTCGCTCTTGTGAACGCTCCCTACGGTCTACCCGAGAGACTTGACCGTCTGCGGCCGGAACTCCTATCCCTCTTTCGGGACCGGCTGGGAAACAGCGAATGGCAGACGACTTGGGCCACCGGGGGGGATCGCAACACGCCGGAGCGTACAACCCGGGGGCCAAATAGATGAGCGCTGGCACAGCCCGAGATCTCGCCATCGTTGTCCTCGTAATCCATCTGGGGATCATCGCCTTCAACGTGGTCGGACTGATCATGATTCCCTGGGGTGGGATTCGGGGCTGGTCCTTCATCGGCAATTTCTGGCTGCGCCTGATCCATCTCGTCTCTCTCTCCATCGTTGTGCTTCAGGCCCTCCTCGGCCAAGCCTGCTTTCTCACCCTCTGGCAGGCCCAACTCAGCGTGCACGCTGCCAAGGTCGGGGCTCCGGCACCACTAATTGCACACTGGATCGATGGGCTTGTGTTCTGGTCAATCCCGCTCTGGGTCTTTACCCTGATCTACGCCGCGGTCTGGATCTATGTGGTCGCACTGTGGTGGATTTTCCCTCCGCGTCGTCCCTGAATCCCTCCCCCACGTCTGACCGCTCTGAGCGGGACGAATCCTGCGCAAGAAGGTCATTTACGGCTTCGCGGATTTCCTCCTCCGTGAGCAAAACTGCATCGGCCGCCGGACCGAGTGGAATGTAGCAATCCTCGGACACAAGCCGCCGGAAGGGAAGTTTGGGTGCGCATTCTCCCAAAAGCGTCACAATTTCCTCGGAAACACTCCCAGTTCGGCGCCCCTCATCGACAACCAGGACTTGTCGAGCCTGTCCGAAGGCAGCGACGAGGGCCTCGTGGTTAAGTGGCTTGAGCCAGCGCAGGTCAAGAACCCCGACCCGTTTCTGGGTTTCGGTGGCATGTACGGCCCTCAGACTCAAGTAGACGCCGTTACCGTAGGTCACGATAAGAAGATCTAGATCTTCCCGGGGCCCATACCAGCGGGGCTCACCGAAAGGTACAGCCGCTCCCCTTTCTGGAAAGGGTGCAAGCCAGAGCCGGTCTCCGGCTTTA
>JAKARN010000350.1 GCA_021828425.1 Pseudomonadota bacterium
CCGATGATTGTTGCCCACAAGTCCTGAACCCCGCCGGAAAAACCGCCATGCACAAACGGTGGAGTGGAAAAAGCGGATGGCCGCTCGGGATCATGGTGTTCCTGGCCGTTGCGGGCCCGACCGGTTTCGCCCGTACCAACAGGCAGATTCGCGATGGCCGCTACCTTGTGAACAAGGTGGGCATGTGCGGGGACTGTCATACGCCCAGGAACGCCTCGGGCCGGCCGCTGGCCGCGCGTGAGCTGCAAGGCGCGCTCATTGCCTTCCGGCCGGTCCATCCCATGCCCGGTTGGGCCGCAAGGGCCCCGGCCATTGCCGGTCTGCCCAAAGGCTGGAGCCCCGCCCAGATGATCCACTTTCTCGAAACCGGGTTGAACCCGGCAGGGGAAAGGGCCCGGCCGCCCATGCCGGCATTCCGGTTCCGTCCCCGGGATGCGCGTGCCGTGACTGTCTACCTCGAATCGCTCAAGCATTGAAGGGCGCCTTCGCGCGGGATCCCCACTACCTGATGCTCCCAGGACCCGGGTTCCGAAAGTGCCCCGGCCCGGGGGTGGCTCAAGCCTCGGCTGCGGTGTTCGGTTGGCCCTTGCCGGTGACGATGAGCGGGCGCAGGCTCTCGTTGATGTAGAAGCCCCATGCACCCGAGCACTTGCCATAGCATTCCACGGCGGGCGTGAGGCCGACGTGGGTGAAATGCAATCCGGTCTTCTCGCTCCGACGGACGATGTCGAACACGATATCGGTCCCCACCCACTCACTCTTGTCCTTGACAAAGCTGATCCGGGCCTCGTTCAGCCCGTGAAAATCCCGGCTGCGGAAACCGTGAGAGGGCCCGTCTTGAAAAGTGGCTTCCGGTTGCCGATAATCAAAGGTCTTCCGTCCAGGGCACGCATGTGGGCCATTGCTGCTTTCCAGAGGCGCATTAAGCGATGAATTTCATCGCGATTCTCGTCACTTTGGCCCTGGACCAGGGGCTTCGCCACCTGGAGTCCATCCGGGACCACCGGATCGGCAACGGGTACTTCGGGCTCCTCAAGCGGATCCCGGGCGGATCGGCCGAGTTCGCGCTCGTCCTCACCGTGTGCGCGGTCGTCCTCCCGGCACTCGTGGTCGACGGCATCCAGCTCGGGCTCGCCTCCCTCTCGCCGATTCTGGGTTTCATTGCGGCGGTCCTGATCCTGCTCATGAGCCTGGGTCCCCGCGATGCCCTGCACCTGATCCAGGAGTACCGGCAGGCGGTGGAAGACAAGGACAACCTGGCGGCGACCCGGATCGCGCGCCTCCTGATCGAAGATGCCCCGCCCGCCGGACAGGAACCCTGCACCGAGGCGGTGGCGGAATCCCTCCTGGTCCGGATCAATGACCGGCTGTTCGCACCCCTGTTCTGGTTCCTGGTCCTGGGCCCCAGCGGGGCGGTCCTCTTCTGGTTGTCGAAAAATGCGGTCTGTGCCCTCAAGCCCAAATCCAGTCACGAGACCAAAAGCCCCCATGCCGAGATCGCCCTGCGCATCCATGGCGTTCTGGCGTGGATTCCGGCCCATCTCCTGGCCGTGAGCTACGGTCTGGTCGGCAGTTTCGACAGTGTCTGGCGGGTTCTCCGCGCGTACTACCGCGAGTGTGAACGCCGGTTCTTCGAGAACAACGAGGCGGTGCTCGCCTGTGCCGGCCGCGGCGCGATCGAGGCCGGGGGCCTGGATCCCGCCGATTGCCTGGGGCGGCTGGATCGCGCACGCATCATCGCCACCCGTGCACTCATCCTCTGGCTCGTGGTGATCGGCCTGTTTACCCTGGGTGGGTGGATTCTCTGATCGAGTCGGGGCAGTTCCTGGAGGGAGGGCCTTGACCGCTCGCGGGATACTGGCCCCCGTCTTTTCCTGCGCGATCCTCTGTCTGTCGGCTGTCCCCGCGGCTCTCGGCCGCGCGCCCGTGCGGGTCGTGACCCTGTCCCCGGCACTCGCGGCGATGGTGTTCGATATCGGTGCCGGACCCGAACTCGTGGGCACGGTGCGCTATAGCCGGGATCCCCCGGCGGCCCGGCGCGTGCCCCGTGTGGGCGATGCCTTCGGTCTCGACCTGTCACGGATCGTTCTGCTCCATCCCACCTGGATCCTGGCCTGGAAAGGCGGGACCTCCCCATCCGACCTCGTGGCACTCCGGCGTCTTCACCTCCGGGTGGTGATCCTCGGGACCGGACATGTGCGCGGGATCGCCCGTGAGCTGGTCGCGATCGGCCAGCTCACGGGCCGGGTCCGGAGGGCCCGACAGGTGGCAGCGCGGTTCCGGGCCGCCGTCCGTTCTCTCCGGGAACGCCACAGCAGGCGGATGCGGGTCCGGGTCTTTTACGAGATCGGGCGCAACCCGCTCTACACGGTCGGCAGCCGCCAGATCATCAGCCGGGCCATTGCGCTCTGTGGGGGGGGCAACCTCTTTTCGGATGTTCCCCACCTGGCTTTCCCCGTTTCACTGGCCGCAGTCCTCGCGCGAGATCCCGGACTGATCGTGGTCGGGCACCGCCGGTCGGTCGCCTTCTGGAAACACTTTCCTGAAATCGCTGCGGTCCGCGATCACGCCGTCGATCTGATCCCGCCCGCCCTGCTGGCCCAGGCCTCCCCCCGCATGCTTCGGGGACTCCGGATACTTTGCCGGGATATCAGCCGGGCCCGCTGCCCGCCGTCCCCGCCGGGGGCTTCTTCTCCCGCTTGTGGTGCCAGAGTTCCTCCCGGCCGCCCTCCTCGCGGAGGAGGCAGCGGGCCAGCACGAACAGGAGGTCCGAGAGGCGGTCGAGGTGACGCCGGTTTTCCGGC
>JAKARN010000351.1 GCA_021828425.1 Pseudomonadota bacterium
CGATCTAGGGTACCTCGCCCAGATGATGGGTTTGACCGTCCAGAACTTTCTATCGGCGGCTGTTGGGATCACTTTGGTTCTGCCCATTATTCGCGGTCTTGCCCGTGAGAAGACCGATCGGTTGGGGAACTTCTGGGTCGATCTGACCCGGACCGTCCTTTACGTGCTCTTGCCGTTATCTGTCTTGCTAGGACTCATTTTCATGGAGCAGGGCGTTGTCCAGACGTTGGCGCCTTACATTCATGCCCACTTAATTAATCCGTTTGAGTGGGACGGACGGAAGATTTTTCACCAGGTGATCGCGCTGGGTCCGGTGGCTTCGCAGGAAGCGATTATGGTGCTTGGTAATAATGGAGGTGGGTTCTTCAACGCTAATGCAGCGCACCCCTTTGAAAACCCGACCGCTCTCACCAATTTTCTACAGATGGTAGCAATGATCCTGATTCCAACGGCATTGGTCTTTCTGTTCGGTTACATGGCCCGGTCGAAACGCACCGCGTGGGCCATTCTCGCCGCCATGTTGGTATTGTTCGTCCCGCTGACCTTGGCCAGTGAGCATTTTGAACTTGCTGGCAATCCCCGGTTGGCTGCACTACAGGTGACCCAGTCGAACCAGCCGGCCTTGGCTGGAGGAGGGAACCTGGAGGGCGTGGAAGATCGCTTCGGGGCTGGTGGGTCCGCTCTCTTCGCGAGTATTGCGACCGCAACGTCCACAGGGGCAGCAAACTCCGCCTATGACTCCCTGATGCCGTTGTCCGGCGGGGTCAATCTTTTCTTTATGCAAATGGGGGAGACGGTTTTTGGTGGTGTGGGTACGGGCCTTGCGACCATGTTGGCTTTCATGGTTTTCGCGGTTTTCCTGGGTGGACTGATGGTGGGGCGGACACCGGAGTTCCTCGGTAAGAAAATCGAGAGATCTCAAAGATGGCCTCTTTGTCGATTCTGGTCATGCCACTCCTGGTCTTGGTGGGAACTGCGATTGCTGCCACTTCAGCAGCCGGTCGTGTCGGAGTGTTTAATCCAGGGGCACATGGGTTCAGTGAGATACTGTATGCGATCACCAGCCCAGCCAACAATAATGGCAGCGCTTTTGGTGGCCTCAGCAGCGATACGAGATTTTACAATCTGCTTACCGCTTGTTGCATGTTGGCCGGTCGCTACTGGTCTTACCTGCCCCTTCTGGCGATGGCTGGCTCCTTGGCCAGAAAGCAAAAAGTGCCGGTCGGTTCGGGTACCCTCATGACCCACACTCCCATTTTCATCAGCTTGCTGGTGGGTGTGATTCTTTTGTTCGGTGCGCTCAATTTCTTTCCTGCTCTGGCTCTAGGGCCTATTGCGGAACAATTGGCGCCAATGGCGTCTCACTTCCTGATTCGATGAGGTTGGTCGATGAATTCAATGCGCACGCATCAGGCTCCACGATTGGGCTGGAAACAGCAGATCCGGGACGCTCTGGGAGATAGCGTTCGGATGCTCACGCCATGGAAACAGTGGCACAACCCAGTCATGTTCGTCGTGTACGTCGGTTCGTGGCTGCTGTTGGCACTTTTCGTCCGCGATCTTGTGAGATATTCCTCTGGAGCCCTGTTTACTGGCATGATCGATCTCTGGTTGTGGTTGACTCTCCTGTTTGCCAATTTTGCCGAGGCCTTGGCCGAACGGCAGGGTCAGGCACAGGCTAACAGTCTGAGGCAGACCCGACAGGAAGTACGGGCCAAGAAGCTCGCTCAACCGGTCTTTGGCGCCGCTAGTCGAGAAGTTGCAGGGGGCAGCCTTAAAAAGGGGGATTTCATCCTGGTCGAGGCAGGTGACATTCTCCCCGCCGATGGAGAAGCTGTGGTCGGTATCGCTGCCGTGGACGAAAGTGCAATCACCGGGGAGAGTGCCCCGGTGATCCGTGAAGGTGGAGGAGATCACAGTGCCGTTACCGGTGGTACTCGTGTGATTTCCGACTGGCTGATCGTCCGGGTGACGGGTGAGGCCGGAAATTCCTTCCTGGACAGAATGATCGCGATGGTGGAGGGAGCTTCGCGCCGCAAGACACCCAATGAGATTGCGCTCAGTATCCTTCTGGCTGTTTTGACCCTCGTATTCCTCGTTGTGACCCTGAGTCTCTATCCCTTCTCTTGGTATAGCGTTCACTATGCGGCCCATTCAGGCCATGTCATCAGTATTACGGTTCTGGTTGCCCTCTTGGTTTGTTTGATCCCAACGACCATCGGTGCTCTACTGCCCGCGATCGGGATTGCCGGTATCATGCGACTCCTACGAGCCAATGTTGTGGCTACATCTGGTCGTTCGATCGAAGCAGCTGGCGACGTCGATGTGCTACTACTCGACAAAACCGGAACGATTACATACGGCAATCGAGAGGCCACCGCGTTCTACCCCGTTGCGGACGTCACTGAAGAGCAGCTGGCCACCGCTGCCAGACGGGCTTCAGTGGCGGATGACACTCCAGAGGGAAAAAGCATCGTGGCTCTGGCGCAAAGACGGTTGGTTGACCGCGAGGATCCGATACCATCTGATGCAAAGCAGATTGCATTCAGCGCTGAAACCCGCATGAGCGGAATGGATTGGGGAGGGATCAGATTGCGCAAGGGAGCGCCGGACTCGATGAGGGAGTGGGTGAGCTTGCAAGGTGGCTCTTGGCCGGATGACCTTGCCTTCACGATAGAGCGAATTGCAGGTCGTGGCGCTACTCCGCTTGTGGTTTGTGAGGACCGACAAACCTTGGGTGTTGTGGAACTCAAGGATATCGTCAAAGGTGATATCAAGGCGCGCTTTTCCGAGTTGCGAGATCG
>JAKARN010000352.1 GCA_021828425.1 Pseudomonadota bacterium
CGATCTTGAAACCGGGCAAATCACGGGGATTCGTGATGAGAACATTGTGTCCCCCGAGGTAGGTGAAGAGGAGAAAGTTGGCCGTGAGTGCAAAGATGTGATAGAGAGGCAGTGCGGTGATTACGACCTCGGTGCCGCGCTGGAGGTCGGCGCCCAGCATGGCACTGCACTGCAAGACGTTTGCAATCAGGTTCTGGTGGGTGAGCACGGCGGCCTTGGGAAGACCGGTTGTGCCTCCCGTGTATTGCAAAAAGGCCGGATCGGTCTCCTCGACGGTTTCGTCTCCGGCACTAGTCCGGCTGCCCTCCTCCAGGCCCCGGCTGAGTGCTATGGCGTTCCGAAGGTGATAGCGGGGAACGAGATGCTTGACGTACTTTACGACCAGGTGGGTGAGCACGCGCCGGTGAAGAGGCAGGAAATCGCCCAGCCGGGAGACGAGAACGGTATGCACCCGGGTACCGGGCAGAGCCTCCTCCAGTGTGTGGGCGAAGTTTTCCAGCACAATGGCCACACGCGCGCCGGAGTCCTTGAGCTGTTCGGAAAGTTCCCGGCTGGTGTAGAGCGGATTGCAATTGACGGCGACGAGGCCCGTCCGGAACAGGGCATAGAGCGCAACAGGATAGGCGAGGACGTTCGGTAGCACGATAGCGACCCGGTCCCCCTTCTTGAGGTGCAGCCGGGACTTGAGAAAGGCACCAAGATTACGGCTGGCCTCGTCGACCGCCTCGAAACTCAAGGTCTGCCCCAGATTGGAGAATGCCGGGAGATTCGGGTAACGCACGAATGCCTCTTCCGCCAGTGACTTGAGAGTCATGTGGGAAGACAAATCGATCGTGGCCGGGACGTTCGGGGGGTAGTGGGGGAGCCAGATTTTTTCCATGTCGTGTCCAGTTTGTTTTGGAGAGTAGGCCCCTTGAAGCTTATCCGCGATGGCAGGCGCCGGGCAATAGCTGACGCAGGGCGGGCCAGACATTGGCCAGGATAAGCGGTGAGGCCTGTCCACGGGGATGGAGGCCATCCGGCTGCATCAAGGTGCGGTGGGTGGCCACGTGGGCCAGGAGAAAGGGCACGAAGGCCAGATGGTCTTGCCGGGCCAGTGCCGGGTAGAGCGCATCGAAACGGTGGGTATAGTAGGGGCCATAGTTTGGGGGGAGCAGGATGCCGACCAGAAGCACACGAACCCCCCGACCCAGGGCTGCATGGATCATGGCTTCGAGGTTTGCCCGCAGAACCGTGAGGGAGGAGCCGCGCAGGCCGTCATTGGCCCCGAGTTCGAGGATCAGGATCCGGGGCTTCAAGCGCTTGAGGAGCCCTGGCAGCCGTGCGCGGCCCCCACTTGTGGTCTCGCCGCTGATACTCGCGTTCCGGATCGGGCAGAACCATCCCTTGCGGGCGAGCGTCCGGCGCAGGAGGTCGACCCAGGAGTGCCCGAGAGCCACGCCGTAGCCAGCGCTCAGGCTATCGCCTAAAATCAGGATCCGGGGATGGTGGACGCGCTGGGCGGCATGGGTGCCGGCCGCGAGTGTGACCATGACTCCAGCCATGATCAGCATGACCTTGAGACGCTTACCTATGACACCCATGCCAGCCTGTCCCCTTGCCATCGAAGTTCAGAAAGTGAGTTACGGATACCCGACTTCCGGGGCTCCCATCGAGATTTTACGGGAGATTGACCTTTCAATCGAGAGTGGTTCCTCCTGGGGGTTGCTCGGTGTCTCAGGAGCAGGGAAGACCACGCTTCTGGCCTTGCTTGCTGGGCTGGAGTTGCCACAGGCTGGCTCCATCCGGTTGCTGGGCCATGATCTCGCAACCCTCACGGATGACGGACGGGCTGATCTGCGTCTCCAGTCGGTTGGCTTCGTGTTCCAGACCTTCCATCTTCTGGCGAGCCTCACGGCACTTGAAAACGTCGTTTTTCCGCTGCGGCTGCGCCGGCTGCCGGACGCGGTAGACCGGGCTCGGTCGGCGCTCACGGCGGTCGGTCTCGAGCACCGGCTCCATCATCGACCCTCCGCACTCTCCGGTGGAGAGCAGCAGCGCGTCGCCTTGGCACGAGCATTCGCCGGCAGTCCCCGGGTTCTCTTCGCTGACGAGCCTACGGGCAACCTGGATGCCGGAAACGCCGAACGGATCACGGAGCTCCTCTTTGCCCTGAACGCCGAACAGGGGTCGACGCTCGTGTTGGCGACTCACGACCACCGGCTGGTAGAGCGCTGCAAGAGCTGTACCGTGCTCGAAGCGGGAAGCCTCCGGGCCGCTGCCTGATGTGTGTCGTTGTTCGATGAGGTGGGGACGCCTCTTCCGGCCGGGAGAGATCCCCTTTCTTGTGGGGATGATCCTCGTCACGGCCGCCTTGTCTTCGGTCACCCTGCTCGAGGGGCGGTTCCAGCAGACGCTCATCCGGCGAACGGAGGCGACATTCGGCGGTGCCCTCCGTCTTGAACGGAGTGAACCTTTTCCTGCCCCGTTTCTCAAGAGCGTGCGTGGCCCCTTGCTCAAGGAGACCCGTCTGGTTCGTTTTCCGACGGTAGTCGTGCATGGAAAGGAGAGCCATCTGGTCGAACTCAATGCCGTCGGATCGAATTATCCGGTCGTGGGGACGGTCGCCCTGCGACGGTCACGATCCGGGGGGGCGGTCGACCTGCGGCGTGGTCCGGTGCCCGGTCACGTCTGGGTCACCCCCGAGCTTCTGGACGCGCTCAAGGCGAAGGTGGGTTCACGGATCACGATCGGATATGCCACGTTCCGGATCACGGCGCTTTTCAATCTGGCGCCGGCCATCTCCTCGGGTCTGTCCCTGT
>JAKARN010000353.1 GCA_021828425.1 Pseudomonadota bacterium
GAGACGCGTTGCGGTCATGCTGGCCCAGAACAGGGACAGGGCGAGCGCGCCGTCGGCCACCGGGAGCGCGCGGTTCACGCTCACGAAGACGGCGGCCCAGCTGCCGAAACTTCCCTCCACGATGGCATAGAACAGGACGGCCAGGGCGGCTGCGGTGGGGAATCGCCAGGGTCTGGTTGCCGACGTCGGCCGGGCGGGGTCGGCCGGGACCGGAGCCAGGAGCAGGATGATCCAGGCGAGGGCGAGGAGGAGGGGCCAGCTGATCCACCCGACGGGCTCCTCAAGGCCACGGAGGAGGAGCGGGGAGAGGGCGGTGGCACCGCCGATGACGGCGTTGAGCAGCGTGATCGCGCGTGTTTCCCCCTCCGGGAAAAGAGCGGCCGTGAGATGGTTGAGGGCGGTATTCGCGAATCCGAAGCCCAGCCCGAGAAAGATGGTCTCGGCGAGAACGGCACCATAGGCCACCCATCCGCGCGTGAAAAAGGCGGTCGAGAGTGCGGCCAGGGCCAGGAGGTTCGCGCCCGCTCCGCTCCTGAACAGTGCGGCTTCTCCGAAACGCCTTCGCACCCTTCCCGCCAAAAGGGCACTCAGGATCGCGCCCAGGATCTCGGGGACATAGAGGAAGCCGTAGTCAGCGCTCGAGAAGTGGTAGGGGGCCTGCTCGAAGCTGGCCCCGAGTGCGGGCAGCAGCACGAATCCGGCACCGACCAGGAAGCCCGCGCCATAGAGGGTCCAGATGCCGCGTTTCAGGGTAGTTCCCCCTGAGCCAGGCGTGCTGCCAGGTGGGCGCCCACGCGGAGGGCGTTGGCCATGACCGTGAGGGAAGGATTGACGGCGCTGATCGAGGGCATGAACGAGGCGTCGACCACGTAAAGGTTGTCGAGGTCGTGGGCGCGGCAGAAAGGGTCGAGCGCGCTCGTGGCCGGATCCTCGCCAAACCGGATCGTGCCGGCCTGGTGGGCGGTTGCGGCGATGCCCATCGGCTGGAAAAAAACCAAAGGATAGCCCAGGCGTTTGAGGATGCGGCGCCAGGTGGCACAGAGCAGCCGATGACTCGAGCGGTTTTTGGGATTCCAGTGGAGATGGACGCGACCCCCGCCGTCCACGGTCACCCGGTTTTCCGGATCCGGCAGGTCCTCGGTCGTGAGCCACCAGTCGACCGAGTGATGCGCGATCCAGCGAGCGAACAGGCGGGGCAGGCGGGGGTGTTCGGCCCGAAGCACGGCAGGGGTTACCTTGCCCAGGTTCTGGATGTGGCCCAAGGGGTAGGGGAAGTCCGGATCGCCCGAGTGGTCATAGAAGTCGTTGAGCCCGATGGTTTTCTGGAAGATCGTGGGGTTTGGGCGGTGGGGGTCGATCGCGAGACAGGCACTGTTCAGGTGGCAGAGGTAGTTGCGGCCCACCTGGTCGCTGCTGTTGGCGAGCCCGTGCGGATGGGACTCGTTGGCCGAGGCCAGGAGGAGGGCCGCCGAGGGAATGGCACCGGCCGCAAGGGCCACGACGCGTGCGCGGAAGGGGCCCTGGGTGGTTTCGACGCTCTCGAGGTGCTGACCTTTTGACACGAGCCGCGTCACGCGGGCGTTCGTGACGAGCCGGACGTTGGGATGGGTGAGCGCCGGTGTCACGGCACAGACCTCCGCATCGCCCTTGGCGTGGACCAGGCAGGGAAAGCCGTCACAGGTGGGGCAGCGGATGCAGGGGCTGGTCCGGGGATCCGACTCGTCCCGGTCGAGGGCCAGGGGCAGCGGGAAGGGATGGAGCCCAAGGGCGGTGAGGCGGCGGACCAGGTCGGCCAGGTAGGGTTCATGCGTGATCGGCGGATTCGGAAACGGATCCCGGGGTGGCTCCGTGGGATCCGCCCCGGCCTCGCCATGGGCGAAATACCAGCGCTCGGCCAGCGCGTAGTGGGGAGCGAGATCCGCGTAGCGGATCGGCCAGGCGGGCGTCGTCCCTTCACTATGACGGCGCGGCAGGAAATCACTCTCGCGTCGACGCAGGATGGCGGCCCCGTAGAACTTGGTGTTCCCGCCCACGTGGAATCCGGTCGTCGGCCGGAAAGGCCGTCCCCCACCGTCATGCCAGACCTCGGTCGTGTGGTAGCGGCGGGCCCGGAAGACTGCCTCCGCCTCCCAGTTGGGGGCCTCGCGCGGCAGGTACTCCCCGCGCTCGAGGATCAGGATGGACAGTCCCGTGGGCGCAAGCGCCCGTGCCAGCGTGCCGCCACCGGCGCCGCTGCCGATGATGAGAACATCCGCGTCCATCTAGCCGCCGTGGCGGAAGTCGGGATAGATGAGCATGCCACCGTCGATGGCCAGGGTCGTCCCCGTGATATAGCTCGCCTGATCGCTGGCGAGGAAGGCCGCCACGTTGGCGACCTCGCGTGGCTGGCCGAGTCGGCCCATGGCGATTTTCTGATCCAGGTCCTTGAGGGAGGCTGGATCGCTCCACACGCTGCGGTTGATCGGCGTCTCGATCGCGCCCGGGGCGATGGCGATCACCCGGATGCCCTGATCGGCCACCTCCTGGGCCAGGGTCTTCGTGAACATGGACAGGCCGGCTTTGGCGCTCGCGTAGGCGCTGTAGCCTTCCCAGGGAATGAACTCGTGCACGGATGTGATGTTGAGGATCACGCCCTGTTTTTTGGGGATCATGCGCCGGAGGGCCTGGCGCGCACAGTAGTAGGGACCGAGGAGATCGATCCGGATCACGGTCTCCCAGGCACCGGGATCACTCTCGGCACAGGTGGCGTAAGGTCCATCGATCCCGGCATTGTTGACGAGGATGTCGAGCCCGCCGAAAT
>JAKARN010000015.1 GCA_021828425.1 Pseudomonadota bacterium
ATCTTGGACTCCTTGAGACGAATACCCATGATCTGGAGAGTCAGGTCGAACGGGTCAGGCGGCTGAACCGGATCTACCGGGTGCTGAGTGCCACCAACGGCGCAATCCTGAGGATCCGCAACCGTCACGCCCTTTTTGAGGAAGCCTGCCGGATTGCCGTGGAGCACGGAGGACACCCCGTGGCTTGGATCGGTGTTGTGGCTCAAGGTAGTAACCAGGTCACGATCGGGGCCCATGCCGGCATGGACCGGGAACTGCTCGACAAAATGCTGGTTTCCAGGGATGCCGCTCTCCCGCAAGGCGGGGGAACCCTGGGATCGGCCCTGCGGTCGGGCCTGCCCAGTATCTGCCATGACGTGGCCACGGATCCGCGGATGACGCCGTGGCGGGATGTCCTTCTCGCAGCCGGATGTCATGCCGTTGCGACCTTTCCGCTGTCCGTGGCTGGACGGGTGACCGGAAGTTTCACGATCTATGCCGAAAAATCCGGATCCTTCGATGAGGAGGAAGTCCGTCTCTTCAAGGAGGTGGCGGTGGATATCGCGCTCGGCCTTGAGATCATCGAGACCGGAGCCCAACGCGACCATCTGGCCCATCATGATCCGTCGACCGGTCTGCCGAACCGGGGATATTTTGTCGACCTGCTCGACCGGGCCCTCCGGGTTTTCGCTCGGGGAGGAGGGGAAGCATCGGTTCTGGCCGTGGAAATCCCGGAACTGGATGAGATCATCGACCGTTACGGGTGGCACCAGGCCGAGGAAATCCTGCGCGAGCTCGCGCCCCGCCTCGTCGAGCGATTGCGCGAGGGCGATGTGGTGAGCCGGCTCGACCGGCATACCCTGGGCATTGCCCTGCTTGCCGGGAGTCGGGAGCCGGTCGATCCGGAAGCCGTCGCCGTCCGCCTCCTCCGGGATTTCCCTCGTGAGGTCGTGGCCCAAGATATCCGGCACCGCCTGACCGCGTTCATCGGCGCCGCCCGGCATGAGCCGGGCATGGATGCGGAGACTCTGGTCCGGAACGCCGAAATTGCGGTGCATACGCTGGAACGGACGACGGAGCGAAAATTCCAGTTTTTTTCCCATCAGGCGGATCTCCGAGAGGCCCGCCGTCACGGGATCGGGCAGGCCCTCCATCAGGCGCTGGAAAAAAGGGAACTGACCCTCCTCTATCAGCCTTACGTGGACATCAGGACCGGGAAGGTGGCCGGTGCCGAGGCGCTCTTGCGCTGGCACCCTCCCGGCCTGGGGCCGGTTTCGCCGGGCGAGTTCATTCCGATTGCCGAGCAGACCGGTTATATCAGCGAGATCGGGGCGTGGGTTTTCCGTTCCGTCCTCAGGCAGGCTCGTGCCTGGAATGACCGTGGCCACTCGCCGGGAACCGTGAGTGTCAACCTCTCCGCCCGTGAACTCGCGGATCGGCACATCGTCGAGAATATCAAGAAACACCTCGGGGAGAGCGGCATCGACCTCGACAAATGTCCCGTGGCGATCGAGCTCACGGAAACCGCTGCGGTTCGTGATTTTTCGAGGGCCGCAACAGCGCTCGGAAAGCTTCGGGCGCTCGGGTTCAAGATCTATCTCGACGATTTCGGCACCGGCTATTCCTCGCTGCTCTACCTGCAGCAGATGCCACTGGATGTGCTCAAGATCGACCTGTCGTTCATCCAGCGGATCATCGAGGATCAGGCTTCGCTGGCGCTGACCCGGAGCAGCATTTCCCTCGCACATAGCCTGAATCTCCGGGTCATTGCCGAAGGCGTCGAGACCGTGGCCCAGCTGACCCTCCTGGGTGAGCTGGGATGCGACATTGCCCAGGGTTATCTCGTGAGTCGCCCCCTCCCAGCCGACCTGCTCGAGCAATTCCTGGAAAAGGGCCGAGGCCCGTTTCCCCCTCCGGGTTCATGCTAGAGTGGCCCGAGACGCTTTGGAGCTACCCGATGCCCCCGAAAAATGCCCGCAGGTTCCTCCCGGTTTTGATCCTCGCGGTTTTTGGCCCGGGCATCCCGGTGACTTGGGCCGCCCCTCCGCCGCCGCCACCTCCCCTGTCGCCGCCCCTTCACGCCCGGAGTGTCGCAACCCGGCACGCCGTGACGGTCGATGGGCGGAAGATCCGCTATACGGCGACCGCGGGCTTCCTCGTCCTCCGCAACCCGGCCGGTCAGCCCACGGCCCGCATGTTCTACATCGCCTACCGGAAAGACGGGGTCCGTGATGAATCCCGCCGACCGATCACCTTTGCCTACAACGGGGGGCCGGGCGGGGCCTCGGTCCTGGTCGATTTCGGGGGCTTCGGTCCCCGCCGGATCGTCTGGCCGCATCCGGGATCCGTCCACGGCACGCGACCGCCCTACCGGATTGTGCCCAACCCCGATACGCTCCTCGGGGCCACGGACCTCGTCTTCGTGGATGCGGTGGGTACCGGACTGAGCCGCATCCTCCATCCGGCCGGATCGCCCCGGATGTTCTACGGCATCAACGCCGATGCCCGCGCCTTCCGTGGGTTCATCGCCGAATACCTGACCCGGGCCCGGCGCTGGAATTCGCCCAAGTTCCTGCTCGGTGAAAGTTATGGCACGACCCGCTCGGCCGTGCTCGCGGACGACCTCGCCCGCCACGGCATTGACCTTAATGGCGTGATCATGTGCTCGACGGTGCTCGACTTCCCGACTGTGGCCTTCGCACCGGGAAACGATCTTCCCTACATCTTCTATCTTCCCTCCTATGCGGCGGTGGCCTGGTATCACCACCGCCTCCACCCCGAACCGAAAAACCTCATGGCCTGGGTGCACGAGCTCGAGCACTTTGCCGAAGGTCCCTACGCCGAAGCCCTCTTCCAGGGTTCCACGCTGCCGCCGGCCCGGCTCGACCAGCTGGCCACTGTCCTGGCCCGCGATACGGGGCTGCCCGCCCACCTGTGGCGCCAGGCGGATCTCCGCATCTCCCTGCCCGTCTTCCAGAAGCGCCTGCTCGGCCGGGTCAAGCGGACGGTCGGCCGCTTCGACGGCCGCTTCAGCATGCCGGAACTCGAGCCCCTGCTCCCGATCCCGGGGACGACCAGTGCCGGAGCTGCCACGAGCGCGATCATGGGCGCGCTTACGGCGAGCTTCAACAACTACCTGGAAACCAGGCTCGATTACGTGAGTCACCTCCACTATCGCCAGCTCGACTTCAAGGTCAATGCAGCCTGGCGCTGGACCTACACGCCGCCCGTCGAGTCACTCACGGGAGGAGGCCAGTTCTACACCAATGTGGCCCCGGCCCTGGCACGGGCCATGCTCAATGATCCGGGACTCCGGGTGCTCTTCAACAACGGCTACTTCGACATGGCGACCCCGTTCTTCGCGACGCTCTACACGGTCCACCACATGGGGCTTCCCCCGGCCGTGTTGCGGCGGATCGAGTTCCGCTATTACCCCTCCGGTCACATGCTGTACCTCAATCCGAAGGCACTGCCACTTCTCCAGGCACACATCGGGCACTTCATCGAGCGGGCCTCGCGCTAGGAATCGGGGGACGGGCTCGCCGAGGGTCCTTCCGGGACCCCCAGGCGGGAGTGCGTTGCACTGGCGTGGGAGATGGGAGGGGAGTCAACCGGGATCCCGGGGCGGAGAATCCGGTTCCGGGTTTGTGATCTTAATGCAAAGAAGAGGGAGAGGGAGTTGAGTCAGGAAATGGCCAGAATCCAATCATCCGGGGAATCGACCGGGGCCGGGCCGCTTGTGCGTCCGGGGGTGCTTCTCGCGGTCTTTCTCCTCTTGGGCGGCTGTGCGACCTCCGGCGCTTGGCGGGTTCCCAAGCTTCCCAAGGGAGAAACCCTGACCGTGCTCTCCCTCCTGCCGGAGGCGGCTTCGGTGGTGAGCGACACCAGCACATTTGCGCCGGACCGTGTGCGGCTCTTTCCCACCGGCGCATGGCACATCAATGCACTGAATGAACGATGGGCGATCCGGGTTTTGCGTCATCAAGGCCAGTTCCGGGCCATCAACCGTCCCCAGCGAAAGATCCGTCGGCGTTTCGGCCCCGCCCAGCCGGGAAATCATCTCCACTTCAGCAAACCGGGCCTCACGGCCCGGCAACTGGTGGGTTCGACCGGTACGGACCTTGTGCTCGTCATCGGCCCCGCGCTTGGTGTGGAGGAGGGAACCACGACAGCGGGTCCGCTCATGTTGTTTGGGGCATTGGGAGGGGCGGTTGCCGGTGGATTGATCCACTTCCTCGGGCCTGGCTATGGCGTCTTTCAGCGGGTCCTTCTTGATGGTACGCGAATGGGAACCTACTTCGTGGCACTTCGGATGTGGCTTCTGGATGGCCGAACCGGCAAGGTCATTGCCTCGATGGATTGCAAGCTATACAGTACGCGCTTTATCGATCGAAAAACAAAAACAAGACCAAAGGCCCAGTCGCCCTGGATCTCTCAGAAGGGTCCGGTTTCGAGAAAGAACTGGTCCTCTGTCCATGCGAGCGTCAGAGTGTTCATGAAGAGAACGGAAGCCTTGTGCCTCAGTAAACTGAAGCTGGGCTGACGCGGGGTCCTGGGTCGGTGGCCGCGCGCGGGTCCCGCAGCCCGATCTCCAGTCCGGACTGCAGGGTTCTGCCCGGTTCGGCCGGCGAGTCGGGGGCAGTCCGGGAGAGCGGCCGACTTTGCGATTCCTTCCAGATTCTCAGAGCGGAACCGACCGCAGGCGTAGTGCATTCATGACCACCGAGACCGACGACAGGCTCATGGCCAGGGCCGCGATCATGGGGGAAAGCACGAGGCCCAGGACCGGGTAGAGGAGGCCGGCCGCGAGGGGAACGCCGATGCCGTTGTAGAGAAAGGCATAGGCGAGATTGCCACGGATGTTCCGGCGGGTGGCGCGCGAGAGACGGATGGCGCGCCCGATCGCCCCGAGATCCCCACCCATGAGGGTCACCGGGGCGCTCTCGATGGCAATGTCGGTGCCGGTCCCGAGCGCCAGGCCGACATCTGCGGCCGCCAGTGCCGGAGCATCGTTGATGCCGTCGCCCGCCATGGCCACACGCCGTCCCTGAGCTTTGAGGCGCCCGACGAGATCGGCCTTGTCCGCAGGTGAGAGACCGGAGACGACTGGGTCGATCTCGAGTCTCCCGGCCACCGATCGGGCTGTGGTTTCGGCATCCCCCGTCGCCATCACGATCCGGAGACCGAGCCGGCGGAGGGAGGCCAAGGCGGGTTGGGCCTCGGGCCGAATGGGATCCTCCACGGCGAGAAGGGCAGCCGGCTTTCGGTCCACGGCAAGCAGGAGGACGGTGGCTCCCCGCAAACGCTCCCGCTCCGCCGGGGCTTCCAGGACCCTGGGATCCACGCCCTCCTGCCGCAGGAGCTTCTCATTGCCGAGTGCGAGTGCCTGTCCGTCGATCCGGCCAGTCACCCCGAGCCCGGGCCAGGCGCGGAATTCACTGACCCGCGGCCGCTCCACTCCCGGGGGGAGCGCGGAGGTCAGGGCACGTGCCAAGGGGTGCTCGCTTCCGGCTTCGAGCCCGGCGGCGAGCGCCCGGATCGTGGTTTCATGAAATCCCGGCTGGATTTCGAGATGGGTGAGCCGGGGATGTCCCTCGGTGAGCGTGCCGGTCTTGTCCATCACGATCGTGTCGACCTTTCCGAGATCCTCGATGGCGGCGGCATCCCGGAACAAAATCCCCAGGTGGGCACCCCGTCCGGAGGCCACCCGGATGGAGAGCGGCGTGGCGAGCCCCAAGGCGCAGGGACAGGCGATGATCAGGACGGACACCGCGGCGATCAGTCCGTGAGCGGCCGCCGGGGCGGGTCCCCATACCGTCCAGGCGATCAAGGAGAGCGCGGCAGTTGCCACCACGGCCGGCACGAAAACGGCGGCCACCCGGTCAGCCATGCGCTGGGCGGGCGCGCGTGTGCGCTGTGCTTCGGCCACGCGCGCGACGATGCGGCTCAGGGTGGTGTCAGAACCGACCTTTCCGGCGCGGATCACCAGTGTACCTTCCTGGTTGACGGTGCCCGCGCTGACCCACTCCCCCACGCCCCGTGGGACGGGGGTGGGTTCCCCCGTGAGCATCGATTCGTCGAGATGGGTGCAGCCCTCGAGGATGGTGCCGTCCACCGCGACCTTCTCGCCCGGCCGGACGCGCAGCCGGTCACCCACCTGGATCCGCTCGGGGACGACATCCTCTTCGTGACCCCCATCGTCGATCCGTCTGGCCCGGGGCGGAGCGAGCGCAATCAGGGAACGGATGGCCGATGCCGTGCGGCCCCGGGCAGCGAGCTCGAGGAGATCCCCCATCGTGACCAGGGTCACGATCACGGCCGCCGACTCGAAGTAGGTCGCGACCTGTCCCTGGGCACCCCGAAAACTGGGCGGGAAAAGCCCGGGGGCGAGGAATGCGACCAGGCTGTAGGCCCAGGTGATGCCGGATCCGAGACCGATCAGGGTATACATGTTGGGGCTCCGGCAGACGAGTCCCTCGTAGCCGCGCCTGAAAAAGCCCGCCCCACCCCAGAGCACGACCAGGCTCGCGAGGGTGGCTTCAAGGAGCTCCAGCGGGAAAAGAAATCCCGTGGGCCAGGAAAAGCCGGTCTCGGGAGCCATGGCGATGACCAGAACGGGCAGGGTGAGGGATGCGAGGGTCCAGAAGCGCCGGGTCAAGGCCTTGATCTCCACCTCCCCATCCGGTCCTGCCGTGGGCAGCAAGGGCTCGAGCGCCATGCCGCAGAGCGGGCAGGATCCCGGTCCCGGGGTCCTGACTTCGGGATGCATGGGACAGGTGTGGGGCGTGCCGGCCGGGACCGGCACGGCGGTCTCGGGGCGCTTTTCGGGCCGGATGAAGGAATCCGGAGCCTGTGCGAACTTCGATCGGCATCCCCCGCAGCAGAAGAAGTAACGATGTCCCTGGTGGGTCCATTCGGGGGGGTGGTCCGCGATTTCGACCCGCATGCCGCAGACGGGATCTCTGGCCTCTCCCGGATCCGGGGTGGTTTGCCTCGGGTTCATTCCCGGCGATCCTCCTCGCGGTTCAAGGCTGAGAGGATCGGACAGGAAGCGGTTGGCCCTTCTCCGGGGCAGCGGTCGACGAGCATCGCGAGCGACTGCCGGATCCGGGTGAGCTTGAGGAGACGGTGGTCCAGGTCCGCAAGCTTGCGGCCCGCCGCGGCCCGGACCGCCCGCACCTTCTCCCTGCCATCGGGAGCCAGCAGTTCCTCGATCTCGGACAGGCTGAAGCCCAGGGCCTTGGCCCGGTGGATGAAACGCAAGCGGTGGAGGGCCTCGGCCCCGTAACTGCGGTAACCGGAGGGACGGCGTGCGGGGGGGGGAAGGAGTCCCGCGCGCTCGTAGTAGCGGATGGTGTCGATCGCAAGACCGCTCTGGCGGGCGACTTCACCGATCTTGAGGTCGGGCATGGCGGCATCCGGTGCGGGGGTGCAATGCAGTTTAAACCCTGGAGTAGGCTCCAGAGTCAAGGGGGCGGAGGGGTTTCGGAAAGCCGCGCTCCGGCTCCCCGGACCGGGATCGCCCGGGTTTCCGGTTCATTGACGAAGATGGGTGGCTGAACCGCTTGCGGCTCGATCGGCTGCGCCAGCATTCCTCGAAATCGGGTCCGAGGGATGCCGGTTTCGACTACCGCAAGGCGTTCAAGCGCCTCGACTTCACCGCCTGAAGCCGGATCTCACCACGCGGATGACCGATTCGCGGGACTGGTAGCCTCTTGTTCATCCGCATGGTGTGGCATGCTGCTGGAACCGACCGCTTGCTCCGACGGCCGGCCTAGGGCGGGGGGTTTTCCAGCGTGAAACCCTCTGTTCGAATCCCCGGGGTTGCACGCGCCACCATTCACGGATGCCGGGGGGCTGGTAGACGAGGCGGTTGGGCCGGGAGGTTTCGGGCAGAAGCCGGGCAGGCCGGAGATGGCCGGGGCGTCCCCAGTCCACGAGGCTGAGGCGGAGACGGGTTTGTCAGGCGCGGAAGCGGGCGGTCATGGGAGTGAAGCAGCCGTCCCAGACGGATCCCCGGGATCCACGGCCGGGTCCGACGATCCACCCGGGACGTGGGGTGGCTGACCGTATGATGCTGGCCCTACCGATTGAGCGAGCGGTAGCCACGAAAAGCATCCGTGTAGTACACCGAGCCTTTCCGGGCATGGGCACAGATGTGGCGCCTCAGCCCTTCGGCGCTCACAGGCTCGACAACCTTGGTGTACACCTGTCCTGCCCGTTCCAAAAGGCCGAAAACGACGCTTTTCCCGGCCGCCCCCCGACCTCGCTGGCCCTTGCGGTGGCCTCCCCAATAAGCCTCATCGAGTTCGATCTCACCCCGGAGTCGACCGGCCTCCAGTTCACTGAGATGGAAGACGGCCTCCCGCAGACGCTGATAGAGACGGCTGACCACCTTGAGGTCGACGCCCAGATCCTGGGCCCGACGGGCGGTGCGGACCACCTTGAACGACCCACAGTACACGCACTTACGACCCCTCAAAAAGTTGGCCGCACAGCCAAAAAGGCTCGTTTTCCCTTGCACCACCGTATGTGACCTCATGACGATGGTTACAAAACACCCTGAATACCTTTGTCTTTTGGAGACTGGGGGGCCGTCCAAAACCGCTGGAAAGAAGCCCCGCCGGCCCATCCGTTGGAAAATCGGGGGTTTCAGATCCCACGGAAGTTTCTCAGGATCCGAAAACGGAATCGGATGCGGTCTCCGGGCTCGCCGGCTCAATGACCCGCCCCGTTTGATGGCCGGCCAGCCCCCGTGGGTTTGACCCTTGGGGTCCGGTTCCCGATAATAGCGGGCACGCGCCCGTAGCTCAGTTGGATAGAGTACCTGGCTACGAACCAGGGGGTCGGGAGTTCGAATCTCTCCGGGCGCGCCATTCAATCAACATGTAGGATCGGGTACCCCGCGTCTGCGGTTGGCAGACCAGGGGGCTTTTCGGGAAACTTTCCCTTCTGACGTTCCTTGGGGCCCCTCACATGATCCTGTGTGATTGCACGCCCTGGCAAACTGGTGACCCAACCGGGGAGTGAGCAACCACGGCCAAGCCGGATGCACTTCGATTGCCACGCGCATGCCAGTCACGGATTCTGGCGCCAGCGTCACCTGTGGATCCGGCCGCTCACAGCCGCAACACGCGCGCCTTCTCGAACGTTTCCCGATGTGGCCAAACGGGGCACAGTGCTTCGATCACGGCCATCAGATCGTCGAGCACCTCGAAAGGATCCCTTTCGCCGCTCACTGGCGCCACAATGCCACCTTCAGCGAAGAGGCACTCAGTCGATTTGGCGTAGGAGTTCATCGAGCAAGGGCTCCCGTTCGAAAAGACGAAAATACTCGCACACCTCTGCCATGTCCAGCGTAGCCCGGTGGACGCGCAGCAGGGCACGGATGTCTTCCAAGTCCTGTGTGCGGCGCGGATCGTTTATCCACCCCTGGAGCTTGAACCCGATCAGCCCTTCCGCGCCGATTACCCGCAACTCGCCCAGGGCCGTTTTCCGTTCGACGGCAGTCGCCAGCAGGCGACGGGCAATCGGGCGGCTCGCATACAAGAGATCAAAGCGTTCGTCATCCCGCCGGTAGTTGCCCGCCTCGGTGCTGCGGTACAAACAGCGGTAACCCAGCTTCATCAACGCCTGGTCGATAGCCTCCGCGTTTTCCGCATCCACCAGGATATCAACATCTTGCGTGGCGCGAACCACTTGGTGCAACACCAGCGCCAGCCCACCGATCAGCGCAAACGGCACATGCATCCCGTTCAGAACGGAAACGATTTCCGCAACCTGTTTGCCGAGCCGGGATAGAGCCATGATCGCCAAACCTCAAGTCAGTATACATCGCTGGAGTGGCACGATCCCGCGCTTCAGGTCTGCTTCAATCGACGGGTGGGCCAGGCAAGGGTGCGTGTCTGCCATGAGCTCTGCGACTTGAAAGAGATCACCGCCAAGATTGAAGCCAGGTGATGGAGGAGGGGAAAGATCGGTTAGCATGGAGGGAACCACTCAACTGAGAACCCGTGGGAGGCCTGCCATGCTGAAGAAGCTCGATCATTGGGGCTTGGTTTTTGCTACTTGGATCATTGGAGGTGCGCTACTGCTATCGACGTCCCTCCCGGTTCCCGTGCAGGCAAAGGAACGGGCCCCGTTCCTGGGCCCCGTGCCCAACCCCGTCTGCCAACCGGGAGACCGGACCGAGGGCCGGATCGACGGCCAGCTCACCCAGGCCGAGCGGACCAGTGGCGCCTCGAGACGGCCCTACAACTGCAATCTGGCCATCGTCGGCGAATACCAGGGCCAGGGGGCGGGCCACCAGCTCTTGTGGTACCGCCATTGCGCTTACATGACGACCAATGGCTACGAGGCCGGGCAGAAGGGAGTCCCGCCCCTGCTCCATCCCGGCATCCAGGTGATCAATGTCTCGAACCCGCACGACCCCCGCTATGTCACCCACCTGGACAATCCGGCGGCCCTGTATGACTGGGAAGATCCGTCGGTCAATGTCCGGCGTGCCTTGTTGGGGACCGCCGAGAGCTGGATGGGTGCCGGACCGCAACCTGCGGTCGCCTTCTACAGCCTGTCCCATTGTGCCCATCCCCGACTTTTGTCCAGCGTCCAGTTGCCGGATCCGAATCTCCAGTCGCATGCCGGGAATTTCGCCTACGACGGGAAAACCTACTGGATCACCTCGTTCAACAAGCGTCGCCTTTTCGCCATCGGCGTCACCCATCCCAAGCATCCCCGGGAGATTCTCGACTGGGACTTTCCGCATGACCAGCCCGGCGGTGCCGGCGCCCACCAGATCTGCCACCGGATCTCCCTCAACCAGTTCACGGTCGACGGCCATCCGCCCGGTACGCTCCTGTTCTGCGGCGTGGTCGGCCACCTGGTGCGCCCGGGGGTCTACCAGTCGGGCAATGGACTCGTCATTTACGACGTGAGCCAGGTGCAGGACCGTCGTCCCCACCCGGTCATCAAGGTGATCAGCTCGCTCTACTGGGTGAACGGCAATATCGGCATCGAGCCCGACTTGGCGTTCATCGGCGGAAAACCCTACCTGGGTGTCGGGGACGAGTGCGGATCGGGTGGCTGCAACTACCCGCAAGGGGCCATCGCCGCGTGCCGGGCGGGACTTCCGCCCTTCGGCATGGAGCGGCTCATCAACATCAGCAATCTCAAAAAGCCGAAACTCGCGGCCCTGTTGATGATCGGCGTGGACAACCCCAAGAACTGTGCGCTCACGGAGCATGACATCACGGCCACGATGGGGGGCTACGGCTACAGCGTGCATGATTGCACGTTCGACAACCCCCGGGATGCGACACTCCTCGCCTGTTCCAGCCACCAGGCGGGGGTACGGGTCTTTGACATCAAAAATCCGTACAAGCCCAGGGAAATCGCGTATTTCGTGGGTCCGGCGCCGCCCGTTCCGACGGAGATCGATCCCGGATCCTTGCTGAACGTCTTCCAGGGAGTTTCCCCGCCGATCAATTTTTCCTGGTCGAAGGCGCACAGCCGTTTTGTCTGGCGGCATGGCCAGCTTTATCTCTGGGTCACCTCGAGTCATGGCGGCTTCTATGTCCTTAGGTTCGAGAACCAGAAGGAGATCGCGAAGTTGAAGCCGGTGCCGACCCCGGGGAATGAGGACTACCAGGACTAGGCCGGCCCGCAGACGGTGAGGAGTGGTCCGGGAAAGGGATCCGGTGGGGGGGTCCTGTCCCGCCCGCCGGGATCCGGCCGATCCGGCTAGGGTGACGCTTCACGTTCAACCAGCCGAAGTGGCAGTGGCTTGGGCTTGGAAGGGGTGTTATGGTCTCCCTCGCTGTTCCTCATTGACGAAAGGCCAGAACGCGAACTTTGAATATGCAGCGAAAAGCGCTGGGGCAGGCGTCAACGTACAATGGCGTGAACGATGTTCAGAAAAACCTTGAAAATAGCGCTTTTTGCACACTTCTACACGGACAGGCGCTAATCCCTGCTTATCATCCTGCCCACTACCCCTAAGGGTCGTCTCATGCCAAAGGGCACTCACCGGGATCAGGAACGGTCAGATAGGTAGCCGGTTGGATATGCAGGCTCAGGGCCAGAGGAATGGTCGTGAGGATGAAAAACAGAAACACAACGCTTGTTACCCATAACGCCCACCGAAGCGCTGCACGATGTGCAGCGCCCACCTGCATCATCGATCTGCAAAGATCTTCACGCCGGCCAGGAATCTCTTAAAAGTCCGCATGTCCTCTTCGAACCTTGCACGCTTGGTATGCAGTTCCGCAGTGTAGATGATGGAAGGGATTCTCGACGTTTTCGTGTCAGGCCACCTTCCAGCCGGCGCAACAACAAATACAGCAATCCAGCCGTCTTTCTCTTTCGTCTCGCACGTGGCCGACTCATGTGCCGGAAAGGCTAATCGCAGAATGTCCTTTGGTTCCGAGTTACGCTGCGCCTGCGGGCAAACGGTGCGCAGCCACCACATTGGCGTCTTGGAGTCCAGGACGTTGTAGTCCCCATAGACGCCAACGAATGCCTGCTTCCTCCGCGAATTACAACCCCGCGGATGGGGATTCATCAGGAAGTAAAACCCGTGGCGGTTTCCGCCACCCGGTCCCTTGCCACGCAGGTAACGGTGCCAGGCGGAACCCCCGCACTAAATCCGAACTGCCTGTTCTCCACTCTCTTCGGCGCATCTGCATGCGCTGCAACCCCAAACACCACGCACACAAATCCGAAGATCACCCGATAAGCATTCCGTCTGATCACATCATTGACCTCCGCAAGTCGACACGCCACTCTGCCATTGATCAAGCCTTGATTGCACGAAAGGTACCACGCTGAGAACTCCCGCGCCCCAGTGTGGGTCACCTCCGCTATTAGCGTTCTCCGTGTTGTATCCCGCATGCAGAAGGCCGTTCACGAATGCAGCGCTGTTTGAGCCCATATCCTCAACGGCTGGTCCAAAGCGGTGTCCCCACCAACTCCATGCAGCGCTGAAACTCAAGAACGTCAGTCCCGGAGTGCTGAAGCCCCCCGGTGTCGCACCGAAAGGATCGTATTGAGTCCTGTACATGGGACTACTTCCGTACTCGGATTCCCAAGCAGACAGCGACAACAAGCTGCCGTGCAAGAGATGCGACTACCGGATACTGCGCAGCAAAGAACTTCGCATACTTCGGGTCTAAGCAGGGTTGCCTTTGTGGCGGGAGGAAGGTAATCACACCCGGTTTGCCGAGGAAGATTATCACCCCGGGTTTGCCGTTGCCGCCCGATCCTCCATCGGAAGCGCCGGATCCGGGCGCTGCTGGTCCATTCTGACCTGCGGGATTGACCGTCCCGCGCCCCTGTCCGCCACTTCCGCCACCGCAGGCCCTGGTTGGCCGGTGGGTTTTCCGCCGGCTTGCTCAAATCCCGGCTTGAACACGGTCGGGGATCCCTTGAAGAAAGCGTTGCCGCCATGCCCGCCGTATCCCAGACAATTCGTCCCATTCTTGGCGCCGCCTCCGCTCCCTCCTCCGTAGGATCCGCTGCTTTGGCCCGCAACGGCGCATCGGTTGCCTCCATCTCCCCCCGGCCCCCGAACCCCATACCCA
>JAKARN010000354.1 GCA_021828425.1 Pseudomonadota bacterium
GCATCGAACTGGCGCTGTTGAGTTTGCGTGGTGAGATGGGCTATCCTCGGATTCTCTCCGCTCCCCGCTGGGGGTTCAATACGGTCGTCATGGGGGACACACCACTTCAGCTCAATCGGCCCCTTGGCAGTTATGTCATGGAGAACATCCTTTACAAGGTAGACTTTCCAGCGGAATTCCACGGACAGACTGCAGCCGAGGCAGCCGTGCGACTGCACCCTTCCGTTCATGATCGTCTGGATGAGATCGCTGAAATCGTAATCGAAACCCAGAGTGCGGCCATCCGCATCATCGACAAGACCGGGCCGCTCCGAAATCCGGCCGATCGGGATCACTGTCTCCAGTACATCGTAGCCAGCGCGCTTTTGAGGGGACGGTTGGTGGCCCAAGACTATGAAGAGGGCCCAGCAGCCGACCCGTGGATCGACAGGCTCCGTTCCAAGATGCGGGTCGTCGAAAATCCGGACTTTACACGCCACTACTATGATCCGGCGAAGCGTTACATTGGAAATGCCATTCAGGTCCACTTTCGTGAGGGCCCCCCAACCGAGCGGGTGGTAGTCGAGGTTCCGCTTGGCCACCGTGAAAGACGGGAAGAGGCGCGTCCGCGGCTACTCCGAAAATTCAGGGAGGGATTGGCCCAGCTGGCGCCGGCTCGGGCAGATGCGATCACCGCCTTTTTGGATACTCCCTGGCAGGAACAGGCCGGTCGGCCGGTCTCCGACCTCATGGATCTGCTCACTTCGAGTTGAGCTGGGATTGGTTTGGAATGCGGTTGGCGGCACCGCTTCAGGTTGTAGTATGAAACTGGAACCTGAGCCTCTGCCCGCCGACCTTGCCCGTAGTCTTGACCGGGTCTCCCGTGGGATCCTGCTCTGGGATCCCGCCCTAGGCTGTTTTCTCCGTGAACGGTGCCAAGGCAATGCCCATGGTCAGTCTCTTTTGAAGCACCGGGGCCGGCTTTACCTGTGCGTGACAAAACCAGAGGAAATCAAGGAGCTCCTGCATCCATCAATTGATGTCCTCGTGCCTTGGCCCAGAGAAAGCGGGCCGGTAGACCCGTTTCCCGGTCGTGGTCCAGGCATTCCCGAAATACGGACTGCCCCGCTCCAGTTTCGCGCCACCGGTCTTTTGCGGGATCAATGGCAACAACAATGCAAGAACCACTGGCATGCCGGGGCACTTCTGTCCCTGCCCCGCGAGGCCCGGATCATGGCCAATTTGCTTCTTGAGGATTTGGGGCTCCTCCCGGATCCCTTGGCGGAGGAGGATCGCCGTGTGGCTGAAGAAACCCTCACCCGGGTCCGTCGGCGGGCTTTTCTGGGCGATCCCGATCACCGTGGGGTGATTTCTCGGAAGTGGAAACCGGGTTGGTCCCCGGTTCTTCCACAACCTATTTTAGGTCGGCATGACGGTGAGGTTGCCCGGAGGGAGGCGGTACCTGGGCGCCGGTCCGTCGAATTATATTGGCTTAGCCAGGCGGGACCTGAGCTGGAGCTGGCGATCCTTGCTGCCTTGCTTGTTTTCGTTGAACAGGGGGGACATGGTGCGGTTTCCCGTTTCCCTAGCGAACAAATGGTTCCGGGATGGATCCGGTACGCGCTTGCGGAATGCTGGCGGCTGTTACCCCCGCGGTGGATCCAGGGACGGATCACGTGCCATGAATGCCGTCTAGGGACCGATCGGATCCCACCCGGTGTGGTGCTGCTCTTCTGCCCCCGCTTGCTTGAGGGTGCAATGGACTTTGAGCATTTTGAGCCAGTACCGGATTGCACGCATGAGCGTCCGCCCCGGAACCCTGAGGAGATTTGGGGGGAGATCGTCAGTCCGCTCGCTTCACGCGTCTTGGACGGGATCAATATTTTGTTCGAGGAGATTTTCGCCCACTACCGGCTCGGACCAGTGTCTGGGCAGGAAGATTGGGAGCTCTGGAAACGCCGGGATATGCGTGTCCTGACCAGTGAGCTGCCTTTTCATGTGACTTGATCGCGATGGACTCGGGATGCCATCTTTCTCCAGTACAATGGAGCATCTTGGAGATGCGCCAAGTCCAGATGCGTTGCCCCGGATTCCCCAATGAGCGAGGTTGCACGGGAAAGCCGGGCACACCACACCGCATCATCGGGCGAGATCCAAGAGGAGATTTTCAGATGACGTACCCGAGGAAATCCGGCTGGGAAGGGGTCATGAACCGGACTGCAGGTCTGCTTCTGTTTTTGCTAACAGCCGGGCCGGTTTCTGCCAGGCCCGTCAGTCACGATTTTGTGCCCGGCCAGTGGCGCCTGCTGGTCGTGACCTCGGGAACCAGATCGGCTGCGAGGCAGGAAACCCAGACCACCTGTCTGTCACGGCAGCCGGAGTCCTTGCCGCCCGCGGGTTACAAGAAATCCATGTGCCGCGTGACGCAACACCAGATGGTTGGCAATACCCTGACTTGGACCATGGAATGTCATTCCGCAAGCGTGAATTTGATCAGCCAGGGTCGAATGGTTTATCAGAAAACACGGTTACAAGAGTGGGTTCATACCCGGATGAAGACACCTATTGAGATGAGCTACCGAGTTCGCGTTACGGGCATTCGAATCGGCCCCTGTCTCGGCGGCCACACACATCCCTGAACCTTCAAGTTCTTGTACGGGGACCAGGAAGGACGCAGTCAGCCGGGAAAGCAAAGTGGCAACCGGCCTCTGGTATGGATACTGGTTTACAGAAAAGGCTTTGTGCCACGTCCAGACCAGTGGTCTGATCCCTTTTGAGGAGGCGAACTCGGTAG
>JAKARN010000355.1 GCA_021828425.1 Pseudomonadota bacterium
GGTTAACATGAACACCTGACCGGGTAACGACGAGGGAAGCTTCATCCTCCCGACGAAAGAACCCCACGTCTCAGGTTCAAGTCCGCGCGGGGGGCAGCTCGGAATGGAGTGGCGCGCCTGGCAGGACTCGAACCTGCAACCGCCGGCTTAGAAGGCCGGTGCTCTGTCCGGTTGAGCTACAGGCGCGTGAACGGGTCTGGTCGGGGCAGAGGGATTCGAACCCCCGACCTCCTGCTCCCAAAGCAGGCGCGCTACCAGACTGCGCTATGCCCCGATCTTCCCGATGTCCAACCCGCCGGCCGTGGTTCAAATCCTTCCCTTCGCAAGAACGGCAATGGTCGGACCCTGCGGAGGGAGCGCCAGCATTATATGCCACTTCGAGTCAGGACCAGAGACGGGTTCGGCGGCGTGACCGGACGATTGCTTCCGTCGCAAGGAAAATGCGACAATTCCTCCATCAGGAGTACCCATGACCGCCCGATTGATCGACGGTAAAGCCCACGCCCGGGAAATCGAGAACCGGGTTGGAGCACAGGTCGCCCTGCGGCTGGGGCGGGGATTGCCTCCGCCCAAGCTGGCCGTCATCCGGATCGGCGAGCATCCCTCCTCCGTCATTTATGTCGAAAACAAGCGCAAGGCCTGCCGACGCGTCGGAATCGAGGCGAACCTCCACATCCTGCCTGAAACGGCGGATGCCTGGACTCTGACTGCACTCATCGGCCAGCTTAACGCAGACGAAACCGTCGATGGCATCCTGCTCCAGCTGCCCCTTCCAGCCAGTCTCGATGAGGCAGCTTTTATCGAGAAAATCGATCCGGCAAAGGATGTCGATGGAATCCATCCCATGAACCTCGGTCGGCTCGCGGCACGCACCCCGGGACTTCGACCCTGCACTTCGCGCGGTGTGATCGAACTTCTCCGGAGCATTGGCGAAACCTTCTATGGGCGCCATGCGGTCGTTGTCGGTGCATCAAACCTGGTCGGCCGGCCGATGGCGCTCGAGCTCCTGCTGGCCGGTGCCACCGTCACAATCTGCCATCGATTCACACGGGATCTCGCGGACCACGTCGGGCGGGCGGAGATCCTCGTGGTCGCCGTGGGTCAGCCCGGACTCATTCCCGGCCCATGGATCACCACCGGGTCGACCGTCATCGATGTCGGCATCAACCGGGGGAAAGAGGGTCTGGTCGGCGACGTCGACTTTCCCACCGCACGGGAACGGGCCGCCTACATCACCCCCGTGCCAGGAGGGGTCGGACCCATGACGGTGGCCATCCTGCTCGACAATGTGCTCAGCGCCGCGATCGCCCGTGCTGGCCGCTAGCTTGCAGATGGCGATCGTCGACGCCAGCGGGCCTGCTTTCCCGGTCCATCCTCGACCAGAACCCCTGCATTGAGCAGTTGCTGCCGGATCCGGTCTGCCTCGGCGTATTGACCGGCCTCACGCAAGCGCTGACGTTCCCGCATCCGCTCCTCGATCCAGTCATCCGCCCCCTCGCCTCCATCTCCCCGGAGAAAGGCTTCAGGGTCCGACTCCAGAAGCCCGAATACCCGGGCCAGCTCGCACAATCCGGCCCCGAGTCGGCACGCCCGGTCCGGATCTGCCGTTCGGACCCGGTTAATTTCGCGCACAAGATCGAACAGGACTGCCAGGGCATCCGGTGTATTGAAATCGTCGTCCATGGCGGCTGCAAACCGGGACTGCCAGGGGACCAGGGCCTCGGGATCACGGGAACCGGGCTCCCCAAGACCTCTCAGGGCCAGATAGAGACGTTCCAGAGAAAACCGTGCCTGGGCCAGATTTTCCTCGCTAAACGTGACCGGACTCCGGTAGTGGCTCGCAAGCAACCAGAACCTCAATGTCTCCCGGTCGTACCGCGTCAGGGCCTCGCGGATGGTCATGAAGTTGCCCTGTGATTTTGCCATCTTGTCTTGCCCTACCTGGACAAAGCCGTTATGGATCCAGTAGCGGACGAAGGGCTGTCCCGTTGCAGCTTCCGATTGGGCGACCTCGTTTTCATGGTGGGGAAATTCGAGATCCTGCCCCCCCCCATGAATATCAATGGGCAGATCGAGGAGGTTCATCGACATGGCGGAACACTCGATGTGCCATCCGGGCCGCCCCTTACCCCAGGGCGACGGCCAGGCTGGTTCGTCCGGCTTGGCTGCCTTCCACAGCACGAAATCGAGTGGATCCGCCTTGGTTTCATCGATCCCGATGCGGGATCCCGCCCTCAGTTCTTCCAGACGGCGGCCTGACAAGCTCCCATACGAAGGGAAACGGTCGACCCGGAAATAGACATCCCCATTCTCACCCTGATAGGCCACATCCTGATCCCAGAGTCGCTCGATCAGACGGATCATGGCCCCGATGTGGCCCGTTGCGCAGGGCTCGGCATCAGGCGGCGCAACGCCCAGAGCCTTCTGGTCATCGTGAAACCGGTCGATCATGCGTTGGGTCAGTCCTCCCACCGTTTCACCGAGTTCGGCAGCCCGGCGGATGATCTTGTCATCGATGTCGGTCAGGTTGCGGACATAACGAACGCCATAGCCCGCCTGCCGGAGATAACAAACCACCATATCGAAGACCACAAGCATCCGGGCATGGCCCAGGTGGCAGTCGTCGTAGACAGTGACCCCGCAAACATAAAGGCGCACGGCCTTGGGATCCGTCGGTTCAAACGGTTCCATGCGGCGCGTCCGGGTATTGAAAATCTGGAGCATGGTCTCTACAGTCACCGGCCGGGAGTTCATTTTATCGGAG
>JAKARN010000356.1 GCA_021828425.1 Pseudomonadota bacterium
CTCAGGCCGCTCTCATCCAGGTGCCGGTGAACTATCCCGACATCAAGGACCCGACCGAGTTCGCCGAGCGCATCGAAGAGGCGATCATGACGAACGCTCCAAAGACCGACCGTGGGCTCTGGGTGCTGGACACCCTTGTCACGATGGCGCCGCTGCTTGGCCTCCTCGGGACGATCATCGGGATCTTTCAGTCGTTCCAGGTTCTCGGGAACCCCGGAACGGCTCCCACAGCGGTCACGGGTGGCGTCGCCGAGGCGCTCGTCGCCACAGCCGCGGGTCTCTTCATTGCCATCCTCTCGATGATTTTCTACAACGGGCTGACGAACCGCGCACGCGTCGTCTTGCACCACATGGAAACCATCAAGGCGATCCTCGTCAACCGCCTTCGCGCGGAGACGGCACGTCGCTCCTGAGGGAGGCAACCTTAACGACACCCGGAGCAGACGGGCGGGATGCGTGTCCCGCCCCGACCTCCCGGGAGTCCTCGTCTGAAGAGGTTTCAAGCCCATGAAAGACAGTTATTTTGAGCGCAAGAGGGCCCGGATCGAGATCATCCCGATGATCGACATCATGTTCTTCCTCTTGGTCTTTTTCATCATCGTGACCCTGCAGCTGATCCCGACCACAGGAATGAACACGAAGCTTCCCGAGAGCACCACGGCGAAGGAACTCAAACACCCGAAGGTGGTCATATCACTGTCACGCATAGGGAAAATGTACGTCGAAGGCCGCGAAGTCACCCCCGGGCAGCTGACAGCGATGCTCGAGGAGTTTCCTAATCCGACGCAGGTCATCGTGACGATTGCCGGCGCCAAGCAGGCGACTTTGCAGGATCTGGTCAACGTGATGGACGCATGCCGCCGCGCGGGAGTGTCGCAGATCGGCATCGCGGCGCGACGCACTTGAGGGGCCTTTAAGACATGGCTCGCCGCCGTCCCACCGAGGGTAACGAAAACCTCCAGATCGTCGATCCCTTTGGCCAAGATGAAGGCCACGGGGCACGGAATTTTGTCCTCGCCGCCGTGGCCGAGGCCATCATCCTGAGCGGTGCTGTCGCTTGGTACATCTGGGGGCGCCAACCCATCCCTCCACCCCCGGCCCCCAAACCGCAGGCTCTGGTGGTCAAGAAGCACCCGAAGCCACCACCGCCTCCGAAGCCGCCGCCGCCCAAGGTCCCCCCACCCCCGAAAGCCGCTGTGCGGCCGGCTCCGACCCCACTCACCCCGGTGACACCGCCTCTGGAACCCATGCCCCCGTTGCCATCCGGAGCGGCCTTTACGCCGGCGCCTCCCCAGGCCCCTGTGGCGCCTCCGGCCCCATCCGCTCAGGCGGTCGAGAGCTTCTCACAGCAGGTTGACCAAGCCCTCTTCGTCTGCGCTCAGGGGAGCTACCCCCCACAGGCGAGCCTCATGGGCTTTACCGGAACGGGCATTGTGCATTTCATCTATGCCAACAGCCGGGCCCACAAGGTGAAACTGGTCACACCGACTGCGCACATGGTTCTCAACAGGGCCATTCTGCGAGCGGTTCGCCATTGCTCGCTGCCGCAGCCGCCGAACGGGTTCGCCAACTACACAAGATCGTTCACGGTCGAGATCCAGATGCTCCCACCGGGTGGAGGCTAACCCCCCCGGACCTCGCAAAGCTCTGCTCTTGGAGACGCCCCCCACCTCATCCGTGCGGGGGCATTTTTTTGTGTGGGGGACGATGGCCCTCACGCGGATTTGCCTCACAAACCGCCTGCACCGATCTCAACCCGCCCGCACGGCACCCGCCGCCCGCGACAGCACTGAGCGACGAGAGGGGACGACGCTTCAGGACCCGGCCTCGGAGGAGATCGCTGCGTCCCACGCCGTCACGGTCGATCAGGGACGTGCCCGACGGTACTGATTCGGCCAGTAGGGAAGCTCCACACCGAGCTTTGAGGCTGCGTTGAGTACCCAGTAGGGATGCCGAAGAAGCGCACGTCCGAGCAGGACAAGATCGGCCTGATCGCTCACAAGAATCTGATCAGCCTGTTCGGCTTCGGTGATGAGTCCCACGGCTCCTGTGGCGACCCCGCAGGCCTTGCGGATCTCCGCGGCGAACGCCACCTGGTAGCCCGGGGCGATGGGAACCCGGGCGTGAGGAACGGCCCCCCCGCTTGAACAATCGATGAGATCCACGCCTTCCCGGGCCAGAGCCCGACTGAGCGCCACCGCCTGCGGAAGATCAAAGCCCCCATCCGCCCAATCGGTCACCGAAAGTCGGGCAAAGAGTGGTTTGTGCTCCGGCCAGACGGCGCGAACGGCTCGGGCGATCTCGATCGCGAGACGCCGGCGACCCTCCTCGTCCCTGCCGAACTCGTCCTCGCGACGGTTGCAGAGAGGTGAGAGAAACTCGTGCACGAGGTAGCCGTGGGCAAAATGGAGCTCGACCACGTCAAACCCGGCCTCGTCCGCGCGGCGGGCGGCCCGCACGAAGTGATCGACTAGAGAAGTCACATCGGCGGCGGACATCGGGCGTGGGACGGGATGGTTCGCATCGAACGCCAGGGGGGAAGGGCCGAGGACCTCCCAGCCACCACGGTCTCGCGGCAGGGGTCCCCCCCCTTCCCAGGGAGGAGCGGTCGACGCCTTGCGTCCGGCGTGCGCCAGCTGGATTCCGCAGAGCGCCCCATGACCGTGCACCGCGTTCACGATGCGGCGGAAGGCCTCCCGCTGGGCGTCGTTCCAGAGACCGGTGTCCGCCGGCGAGATTCGACCCTCGGGCGTGACGGCCGT
>JAKARN010000016.1 GCA_021828425.1 Pseudomonadota bacterium
TCTAGTAGAAATCCCGGGCCAGATTGACCATGACGGCGGAGGCCCTCCCCGCCGACTCCCAATCGGTTCCTTCCGGGAGCGTGATCTCGCATTCGGGGTGGGGTTCGGTCCCCCGGTCGGCCAGTGGCCGCGGACACCAGAGGAGGGGTTCCGAGCGGTCGGGTGGCCACCGGGGATGGGTGCGGACGATGGTCGGGTTGGAAATCCGGTCAGCGGGTCCGGTTTTGGGCCACATACAGGCTGAGCTGGTTGAGGTTGCGGAAAATTTCTTGCGATTCCGCCTGATCCGCCTGAATCTGGATGCCGTACCGCTTGGACAGTTCCAGGGACAGCTCCAGGGCATCGATGGAATCGAGTTCGAGTCCCTGGTCTCCGAACAGGGGCTCTTGCGGGTCGATCGCCTCAGGCGGTCGTCTCAGCTTGACGGCCTGAACCAGTACGGTGGCGATTTCACGCTGCCAATCGGTGAGCGGGGCAGGGCGGGTCTTGTCGGCCGTCGTCATTTCATCGGTTTCCTCGGACTGAACAACAAGGGGAAAAGCCGACTTGGTCATGGGGAGCAATCACATCCAGGGCAGGGTAGGAGCCGACTGCTTCGGGCAACGGAGCCCTGCACATCCCCGTCCCTGCTTCAGCCTAGCACAGGATCCCGAAGGCGACAATTCTTGCACAGTTCTTGCACAGTTGCGCGGGAACGGAGGGGATGCGGCCGGGTCGGTTGCCGGACGCGCGTGTCCGTATCCTGTGCTTGAGCATGCCTTTCGCATCAAAATCCAATCACGCTTGTGTTATCATTCAAATGCTGTGCTTACAAAAAAGAAACCCGCCTATATCTTTATTACCGGAGGAGTGGTTTCGTCTCTCGGAAAAGGGATTGCCGCCGCTTCCTTGGGGGCCATTCTCGAATCGCGGAACCTCCGGGTGACCCTGATCAAGCTCGATCCCTACATCAATGTGGATGCGGGGACCATGAGCCCCTTTCAGCACGGTGAGGTTTATGTGACCGAGGATGGGGCGGAAACCGACCTCGATCTCGGACACTATGAACGTTTTGTGAGGACCACGACCGGTCGGGCCAACAATTTCACGACGGGGCGGATCTACCAATCCGTGATCGAAAAGGAGCGGCGAGGGGACTTTCTCGGAAGCACGGTCCAGGTGATTCCCCATATCACCGATGAGATCAAGAACGCGATACGGGCCGGGTCCCAAGGATATGACATCAGTCTGGTCGAGATCGGGGGTACGGTGGGCGACATTGAATCGCTCCCGTTTCTCGAGGCGATCCGGCAAATCGGTCTTGAGGACGGGGAAGCCCGTGTTCTCTACATCCATCTGACCCTGATCCCGGTGGTGGGAGGTAGCGGTGAGGTCAAGACCAAGCCGACCCAGCACTCCGTGAAGGAGCTGAGGTCCATCGGGATCCAGCCTGACATCCTCTTGTGCCGGGCATCCAGCCCGCTGGGCGAGGAAGCCAAGCGGAAGATTGCCCTTTTTACCAACGTGAGCCCGAAGGCGGTCATCTCGGCGGTTGACTTGGACGACATCTACCGGATCCCGCTCTGGTTCCATGAACAGCGATTGGATGAAATTGTCCTCGAACGTTTGGGCGTGGACGCACCGCCCGCCACCCTCTCCGAATGGAGCCGGGTGGTGTCGGTGAGAAAAAACAGCTCCGTATCGGTCGAGATTGCCATGGTGGGCAAGTATGTGAACCTGACGGATGCCTATATGTCGCTCAATGAGGCCTTGCAGCATGCGGGGATCCAAACGCAGACCCGGGTCAGGATCCGCTATATCGATTCCGAGGAGGTGATGGAGAAAGGCTCCGAACTCCTCGCGGACGTTCACGGCATTCTGGTGCCGGGTGGATTTGGCGAACGGGGAATCGAAGGTAAAATCATGGCGGCCCATTACGCCAGGTCTCAGGGCGTCCCCTTTCTGGGCATCTGTCTTGGCATGCAGGTCGCCGTCATTGAATATGCGCGCCATGTGCTTGACCTGAAAGAGGCGCATAGCACCGAGTTCAATCCACAAACTCCGGAACCCGTGATTGCGCTGGTCGAGGAATGGCGGGATGCAGAAGGCCATCGGCAGGTCCGGAGCTGGAATTCGAACAAGGGAGGAACCATGAGGCTGGGTGCGCAGCCGGCGGTCATCCGTCCGGGGACGCTGGCCGGGCGGATTTATAACCGCTCCGAAATCGCCGAACGGCATCGCCACCGCTACGAGTTCAATAACCGCTACCGGGACCGCTTCGTTCGTTCCGGTCTGGTCATTTCCGCGACCGCACAGGATGATCTCGTTGAGATCATCGAAATACCGGAAAACCAACATCCCTGGTTTGTGGGTTGCCAGTACCACCCGGAATTCAAGTCGACCCCCCGGGATGGGCACCCGCTGTTCACCTCGTTCATCCAGGCCGCCCGTCAGCATCAGAGCCGGCCGTCACTGAGAATCACCGCGGATGAAGCTGTCTGATTTCCCGATCGGAAATGAGTGCCCGTTTTTCCTGATCGCGGGGCCCTGTGTGATCGAGCATGAAGACCTGGTCCTGGAAATCGCAGGCCAACTGGCGGGAATCACGGACCGACTGTCCATTCCGTTTGTTTTCAAGTCCTCGTTTGACAAGGCAAACCGCAGTTCCCATCTCAGTTTCCGTGGCCCGAACCTGGAACAGGGATTGAAGGTCCTTGAGGCCGTCAAAAAACACTACGAGGTGCCCGTCCTCACGGACGTTCATGAAGATACCCCGATCGGGGAAGTGGCCGCTGTGGTGGATGTCCTGCAAACGCCGGCCTTCCTGTGTCGTCAGACCAATTTCATCCAAAAGGTGGCCCGGGCCGGGAAGCCGGTCAACATCAAAAAAGGGCAGTTCCTCTCTCCGTGGGAAATGAGGAACGTGGTGGAGAAGGCGTTTGCAGTCGGTAACCGGCAGATCTGGGTCTGTGAGCGGGGTTTCAGTTTCGGATACCAGAACCTGGTCGTGGACATGCGGGGGCTCGCGATCATGAGAAAAACCGGGTGCCCGGTCATTTTTGATGCCACCCATTCGGTGCAACAACCGGGCGCATTGGGCAATCGGTCCGGAGGCCAGCGCGAGATGGTTCCCGTCCTGGCGCGGGCCGCTGTGGGCGTGGGCATCGGTGGGCTTTTTATGGAGACCCACCCCCACCCGGATCAGGCGCCGAGCGATGGTCCCAACATGTATCCACTGGGCCGCATGGAGGAACTGCTGGCCGGTCTTCGTGAGCTGGATCGTGTGGTCAAAGCCCGCCCCTACCCCGAAGAGACCGATGCGCTTTAGGCGAACCTGGCTGCTGTGGTTGGCCATGGGAGGGTTGATCGTGCTGGCCCAGAAACAGCTGTGGTGGTCCGGTGACAGCTTTCCGAAGGATGCCGCTCTGGCGCGAGCCATCGGCCACCAGCAGCGCCTCAATCTTCGGCTTGAACGGACGAACCGCATGCTCTATGCCGAGGTGTTGAGCTTGGAAAAAGGGACAGGTGCGGTGGCCCAGCAGGCGAGGACCGATCTGGATTTTATCCGTCCAGGCGAGACCTTTTATGAAATTGTCCACGGGAGGCGTTCTCCGGCCCCCCGCCCGCAGGCCGCCTTTCCCCCGGCCCGCAAGTCGCCATGAACCTCTCCGGTCTCGCGATCCACGATCATGGGCCCATCCGGGAGATCCGGATGGATCGGCCACCCGTCAATGCCCTGGATGCGGGGCTGGTGCAGGCACTCCTGGATGCGCTAAAGCCCCCCACTGACCCGGCAATCCGGGCCTTCGTCCTTTCCGGCCAGCCCGGCATCTTTTCAGCCGGCCTGGACCTGCCCTCGCTCCTCGCCCTGGACCGTGACGGCATGGCCGCTTTTTGGCGGCAGCTGGTCGTGCTCTTGAGGACCATCGCGCGGAGTCCCGTACCGGTTCTCGCCGCCATGACCGGTCACAGCCCAGCCGGGGGGACCGTTTTGTGCCTGTATGCGGACTATCGGGTGATGGCGCAGGGAGACTACCGGGTCGGACTCAACGAAGTGCAGGTTGGCTTGCCGGTTCCGGACTTTATCCAGCGTGGCCTGGTGCGTCTCGTGGGACCGCGACAGGCCGGATCCCTGGTGATGGGAGGGAGTCTGATCGGGCCGGATGACGCTCGGACGATCGGCCTCGTGGACGAACTGGCAGCCCCGGAGCAGGTTTTGGAATGCGCACTCAGGCGGGCCCGACAATGGCTGGCCCTGCCCCAACTGGCCTTTCAGGCAACGCGCGAGATCTCGAGAAGGGACCTCAGGTTCATGGACCAGGATCCCGCTGAGATTGAAACCCTGGTGACCTTCTGGTTCCGGCCCGAGACTCAGGAGGCCCTTCATCGTTATGTCGATTCCTTCCGCAAGCGTCGCGATCCGGATCCGGATCGGCCGCGGCGCAGCAAGACGTAAGTGGCCCCACTGCCCCCCTCACAATGACGGGGAGTGGCGTAGGCGAGAACCTCGTGACGTTCTCTCAGCCATTCGAGAACCGCGGGACGCAACACCGGCCCCTGGGTGCCGGAATGAATGCCCTTGCCGTGGATGATGAGCACGCAGGAATGATCCGAATCCACAGCATCTTTGAGAAAACGGGCGAGGGCCGCCTGTGCATCCGGGAGGGTCAGTCCGTGGAGATCCAGCCGACCCTGGCAGGGAATCAGTCCACGCCGGAGTTTTTCCATGACCGTCCGCTGGATGCCCACGATCCGGAACTGGGTCGATTCGGCATCCCCCAGGTCCGGCTGGTCCAGCCCCCCTCTCAGGGAGGCTGCAAGAATCTCTTGTTCGGCCTGCCGTCGATGCAGGGCGCGGGGCTTCGGTTTGGGTGGGGAGGGCTTTTCGGCGACCGCATGTGTGGGACGAACCCCCGCCCGTGCCATCGCCTCGCGGAAACTCAGACTTTCCTCAGGGGTCGGGGTCAGCGTGGAATCGCGCCTGCTCATCGGGGCTGCGCCGATCGGTCGAAGGGCACGGAAGGGGATTGTATAGCGGGGAGCCGGTTTTTGCCATGCGCATCCTCTTGACGAATGATGACGGCTGGAATGCGCCGGGCCTGAATCTCCTGGCGGCAGCCCTTCGATCGCGAGCGGAAGTCATCGTTGTCGCGCCCGATCGGAACCGGAGTGGTGCCAGCAACTCCCTTACCCTGAATGACCCCCTGCGGGTCGAGACCCTGGGACCGCTCGTCTATGCGGTCAATGGGACCCCGACCGATTGTGTCCATCTGGCACTGACCGGGCTTTTGGACCAGGAGCCCGATCTCGTGATTTCCGGAATCAATGATGGTTCCAATCTGGGGGACGACGTGCTCTATTCCGGCACCGTGGCGGCGGCCATGGAGGGGCGCTTTCTCGGGCTGCCCGCGATTTCCATCTCTCTGGTGGATGCCCCGGACCGGCTGTACGAGACCGCACTCGAGGTGGTCCGTGTGATTCTGGAGCACCTGGAATCCGTGCGCTGGCCCCAGGACACGATTCTCAACGTCAATGTGCCCTCGATTCCATGGGCTCAATTGCGCGGTTTCCGGGCGACCCGGCTGGGTCATCGGCATCGGGCTTCGCCGGCCATCCGCGCCCAGGACCCGCGCGGTCGGCCGATTTACTGGGTTGGACGGGCCGGGCCCGCGGCCGATGCAGGGGAAGGAACCGATTTTCATGCCGTGGCCTCCGGTGCCGTATCGGTGACACCACTCGAGATCGACCTGACCCGGCATCCGGCACTGCCCACGCTGGCCCAGTGGCTGGACACCCTGGCCCATGACTGATTCGCAGGCCGGAATCGGAATGACCTCACTCCGCGCCCGGGAACGGCTGGTCCAGCGTCTGCGGGAGAACGGCATTCACGATGAACGGGTCCTGGCCCAGATTGCGGGTGTGCCCCGTCACTGGTTCGTCGACGAAGCGCTCTCCATCCGGGCCTATGAGGATACCGCGCTGCCGATCGGGTATGGCCAGACCATTTCGCAGCCGTTCATCGTGGCCCGCATGAGCGAGGTTTTGGTGGCGGAGGGTCCTCTCGACCGGGTTCTCGAGGTGGGAACCGGTTCCGGCTACCAGACCGCCATTCTGGCCGGCCTGTTTCGCGAGGTCTATTCGATCGAACGCATTCGTCCGTTGCATGACCGGGCCCGGGAGATCCTGTCCCGGTTAAGCCTCCACAATGTCCACCTGCATCATGGGGATGGTCTCGAAGGCTGGTCCCGGGCCGGCGGCTGCTCGGCCATGCTGCTTGCGGCCGCCGTGCATCACATCCCGGACCGTCTGCGGAGCCAGCTCACGGTGGGGGGGAGGCTCGTGGCGCCCAAGATCACGCCCCAAGGCCAACAACTCGTCTTGATCCAAAGGCTGGATGAGAACCGCTACCAGGAAACCGACCTCGGGCCGGTCGTCTTTGTCCGCAGCCGAAAAGGGCTTGAGTGAGAAGGCTTTTCACGCATTCCCGGGGGATTGTCCGGCTCGGGACGTGGGCGGGACTCGTCCTCATGGCCGGATGCACGAATCCGCTCAACTGGCCCACGCCGCATCGGGCGGGAACCTACGTGGTGCGACCCGGAGATACGCTCTATTCCATCGCTTGGCACTACCGGCTGGATTATCGTCAAGTGGCCAGTTGGAACGGAATTGCCCCTCCCTATCTGATCTATCCGGGGGAACGCCTTCTGCTCCAGGAACCCGGACCCGCCCTGGCCGGTCCTGTCCGAAGGCGGACGCGGCCTGCGCCCCTGGCCCAGCACCACTACGGAGGACCCTGGGTCTGGCCGGCTGCCGGATCCGTGGTGGGATCATTCTCCGGCCAGGGTCTGAACGGCAGTGGGGTCACGATCGCCGGGCGTGACGGCGAGACCGTGGTTGCCGCACATGCGGGACGCGTGGTGTATGCCGGTAGTGGACTTCCGGGTTATGGACGCCTTATCATCATCCGTAACGACCCGGAGTATCTGAGTGCCTATGCATTCAACCGGAAAGTCATCGTCCAGGAGGGGATGATCGTGCAGGCCGGACAGCCCATTGCCCGGATGGGGACACGGCATGGCCGGCCCCTTCTTCACTTTGAAATCCGCCGGGATGGTGTCCCTATCAATCCCTTGGCGTTACTCCCGCACCGGTGACCCAGAAAAATGGTTTTCGGATGAAAAAGGAAGACCCGTTGGACGAGGTCTCCAGCCCGAAAGACGAATCGGCGGGCGGGGCCATGGGGTCCCGGGAAGAGGGCTGGTCAGAAGAAGATTCGATGAGCCTGGCCCGGCGCTATCTCAACGAGGTGGGCTTCCGTCCTCTGCTCACGGTGCAGGAGGAAGTCAGCCTGAGTCGACGCAGCCGGCAGGGCGATGTCACGGCCCGTCACCGTCTGATCGAGGGCAACCTCCGTCTGGTGATCAAGGTGGCCTTGCGATATGTCGGTCGCGGGATACCCCTCATGGATCTCATTGAGGAGGGAAACCTGGGACTGATCCGCGCCGTGGAGGGTTTCGATGCCGAGCGGGGCATCCGCTTTTCGACCTATGCGATGTTCTGGATCCGCCAGAGGATTGAAAAGGCACTCTTCGAACAGCGTGGCGATATCCGGATCCCGATCAACCGCGCCCGTCAGGCTCACTTGATGCTCCGGACCGAACAGAAGCTGATCCAGCAGCTGGGACGCAAGCCAACCCTGGAAGAGGTCGCCGTCGAGCTCGGGCAGGAGGCCCAGGAAGTCCGGACGATCCAGCGCTATACGCGCCACCAGACCTCTCTTGATCAGCCGCTCGCTGCGGAGTCCGAGCACAACCTCGCGGATTTCATTGAAGATGATTCCTCGACCGATCCGATCGAGTTCCTGCACCGGCTGGGGGTGGAAAATCTGCTCGACCAGTGGATGCAGGAACTGGATCCCCAATCCCGGGCCGTCGTGCAGCGCCGATTCGGGTTTTCCGGTGGCGATAAGGAAACGCTGGATCGGATCGGCCGCTCGATGCGGCTCAATCCGGAGGCGGTGCGCCAGATCCAGATCCGGGCCTTGAACAAGCTCAAGAAACTTCTTGTGCGTGGAGGTTTTTCAGCCGCCGCCCTGCTCGATTGAAGGTTCGCCGGGCGATGCAACCAGCAGGGCCGCCACGACCGGCCGCCCGTCCGTGGCCAGGATGTTGTAGGTCCGGCAGGCTGAAGCCGTGGTCATGACTTCGAGGCCGATGCGGCGGGAGAGGATGTCGGCCACGAGCGGGCCCGGCGGGAAAACCAGGTCGGCTCCAGTGCCGATCAGAAGGATTTCCGGTTCCAGCGAAAGTGCCGGTTCCAGTTGCTCCAACGAGAGGTGTGCGATCCCCTCCACCCGCCAGTCGATCGGGACCGCCCGGGGAGAGACGATGAGAGGGCGTGTGTGGTGCGTTTCATGGATATGAATAAAACCCGCACCATAGCTTCGGATAAGGTATTGTACGTCCCTCGCTGGAATGTCTTTGTCGATCAGCATGCTCCGAAATTACCCCGAGCCACCCCAGAACACAACCGGGAACCGTCTTTTCGTTTCGGCGTCTGGGGTGTCGCCGGGCGGGGTCTTTTGAATTGTCACAGAACCCCCTGAGTCCCGCGCAAACGATCGTCCGGCTGGTGCGACCCACAAGTGGCGGTGACTCCACCGCCTGGCCCGGAGTCGCACCGGTCCTCGAGCGGGTTTATCGCGCGCGAGGGATCTCGGATCCCGGGGAACTCGACCTGTCCTTGCAGGGTTTGTCGGACCCGGTGTCCCTGCCCGGTATCTCGCAGGCCGTCTCCACCTTGATGGCACATCGGGCGGCTCCCATCCTGGTCGTCGGGGATTACGATACCGACGGGGCGAGTGCCACCGCACTGGCGGTACTGGGTCTTCGGGCGTTGGGCTGGGAGCGGGTCCACTATCGTGTTCCCAACCGTTTCAGACACGGTTATGGTCTGACCCCGGCACTGGTCCGTGAGATTCTGGAGGATCCGCCGGCCCTGTTGTTGACGGTTGATCAGGGAACCACCAGCATCGAAGGAATTGCGCAGGCGCGTGCGGCCGGTTTGTCCGTGGTGGTGACGGATCATTAGGGCGACGTATGTAGATTTACGTAAACTAGTAAACACGGTACCCTCCAGTTCTCAGGGGTTTCTTACCCTCCGTTCGGAAGAGATTCAGAGTGACTGGGACAAGCCCTTACAGGGTTCTGCTTTTGACTGACTACAACGGCGAACGGACGCCGTTTCTCGTGGATAGGCGCACGGGCCTCCCCGTCGTCGAAGTCAACCAATGGCGGCTTTTAGCGCGGCGTGGACGCTATCAGCACGCCACACTCGAAAGGGAGATGCTTGAGATAAGTTTTCTGTATCGCTGGGCATTCGAGAGACAAATCGATCTTCAAGCACGCATGAATTCTGGCGAGGGCATCCGGACCTCGGAGTCCACCAATCTTGCCGATTACTTGCGACAGGACTTTAGGGTATCTCTCCAGCACCTAAGTGTTCCCCGACACGTTAGCGCCGTGGTGCAGCAACAACGATTTGCGACCATTCGAAACTTCCTCGTTTGGTGGATGGATATTGTTCTTGAGGACATACCGCATAACAACAAGAATGACCATCTACGCTTCGTGAGGATTAAAGAACGCCGGGATCGAATGCTTCGTTGGCTCGACCCACCTCCCGGCAAGTCCGCTTCTCGTGAAGGGTTGTCACCGGCGCTAAGAAAGCGCTTTCTTCAAATCATTCGTCCAGATAACCCAGAGAACCCCTGGAATGGAAGTTCTAGGTTGCGCAACTTTGTGAATCTTGATCACCACCGCTCTTCGATTCTTATTGAACGTGCGCCGGCTGATGTTGAAGATCCACGCGCCGACGCGCCTGAGGCGAAGACTTTAGGAAGGGAACTCCCGATACCAAATACCCTCGTGCATCATCTGAAAGACTATATGCGTAAGGCGCGTCCTAGTGTTGGCGCCGCAAAAACTCATCCATTTCTGTTCGTCTCTTACCCTGCGGGAAATCCTTTGTCGAAGCGTGCAGTACAGCACCTTTTAGAGCAATTGAGAAATCGCCATCCAGAGTTCAACGAAGTAATGACTGTCCATGTTCTTCGTAATTGCTGGGCAGATATGATGCGTGCGCGACTACGAAAGATGGTGCGTAATCAGGAGATTGATTCAGAATTCTCTAAATTGCTGTTTAACTATCTTGGCGGCTGGGCGCATGGATCGCTACAAAGTGAAAAGTACAGTCGTGGCGAAATAAAACGTACCGCGGATGAGGCGCTGATCTCCATCCATAACGAAATATTTCAGATGTAAATTGCATGAGTAATAGCCATTCTCAGGTGTTGAAATTCGTTCGTGCGAATGATCTACCGCACCTGCGAGAAGCGCTTCGTGACAAGAACGGCATGGCCGTGACACTGGAATGGAATATGTGGAGGTTGAATTTCGGGCGGATCAAGCCACTCGACTGGTCAGAATTGCAGACCACGGTAGTAATGGAATATGCGGTCCGTGCGTGGCTTGAAGTTAGGGTCTCAAACTTGGCCTCTGTCACAGCGGAAAGGGACTTCGTCATTCTCCGTGACTTGTTGAACTCGACGAATTGGCCTGACTATCAAGACGGCGCACGGCATATCACCCAAGTCCGAGAGAAATTCACATCCACAATTCGAATCTTTCTCGAACAGCGGAGTCTCAAAGACAAATGCGAGGGCGAAAAGAGGCTTGAGTCTCATTTGGACACCGTGCGCGGGTGGTATCGCTGGAGCCTGGAACACGAGTTACCGGGATTTGACTCGGAATTTGTGTCTGAGCTTGCCGAAATAAAGGCACCCCAGCGTCGTAACGGGCAAGCAGTAATGAGTTGGGATCCCGGTAGCGGTCCTCTGACTCGCTTAGAAGAGCTGCAATTCAGGGCATCGCTTTTACGAGATTCCGGGCCGCTTTCTGAACAAGCGGGGATGTGGGTCACTTACGGTATGGGTCTACGGCCTCAACAGACGGTGCTGCTTTTGGAAAAGGACCTGAAGATATTCGTCGCAAGTAACGGTGAGAAGTTCTATCAGCTGGATGTGCCGCGGGTGAAACGTAAAGGCGAGCCAATAAGGAGTGAATTACGGCGACGCAAAATTGGCGCTCAGCTTGGCGCGCTTTTGGAAAAGTTAATAGATGAAAATCAGGCGATTACTACGGAGCCGGACTTTGAGCGTCCGCTTCTGATACGAACTAAGCCTCTTAAGGGAATGCTGGACGGGGAAATGCGACCGTGGGCTTATATGCGAAATGCAAACTATATTGCCGACTCTCTCCGGCGATTTGTAACTCGGAATAATATCGTATCGGTACGAACTAAAAAGCCATTGAATGCATCACCGCGCCGTCTGCGCTACACGTTCGCGACGAACAAGGCGGAATCGTTGGAGCCGGCGGTCCTGGCTGAATTATTGGACCACAGCGACATTCGATCTGTGCTGGTCTATTATAACGCGCGCGAGGCGATTGCCGAGGAGCTCGGTCAGAAGTTGGGGAAAATGGATGGCCAGGACGGTTATCAGACGATCATCAACTCCTTCGCCGGCATTCCGATCAAAGTCGTGCCACGGGAAACTGAAAAACAACTTGGAGGGCCCGAACTCGTCGTTTCATGCCTCCGGAGACTGTCACAGAAAACATGCGGGAGCTGCTGAGTCTCGGTGGATGCGGTGGCAATTACAAGTGCGGAATGGCACCCATAGTGTCGTGTTACGGATGCGAGGACTTCCATGCATGGGAGGATGCAGATCACCACGCAATCGTAGATTGGCTAGCGCCCGAAATCGAACGCCTGAGGGCGATGCCGGAGATCTCCGAATCTACGTTAAACGACTTTGAATTAGCGCTGATAAATGCTCAGAAGATTTGCATTGAACAGGAAAAGCTGCGCGCAAGTGCGGGTGTGCGATAGTGCGGCGGAAATCTGTGCAAAAGATGTTGCGAGCGTACGTGCGCAATGCCAAGCGCCACTTAGGAGTGTTAGGCGCTGATGCAAATGGAACGCCTACGATCAATTAGAGGAAAAAATACTGGGATATTATTGACGGGCTAAAAAATAAAATCGGCACCACGTCACGGAGGAGTTACCTGCTTTGGTTTACCACTGCAACCGTGCACTCACGAGGCGAGCTAGAGGGGCGTGCAGAGAAGGTGGACTCATTCAAACCGCCGTATGATGAATTTGCCAAGGCATATATCGTTCATTATTTTTCAAAGAACTCCAATGGCACCTACCATTGCGTATTTGATACTCTCGGGACGCTACGTGATTTGTATGGGAAGTTAATCGCGCGAAGCAGTGCTCCTTGGGACTTGTGCCTGGATGACTTCTTGCAGGTATAAAATGAACTCATTAGACGATGGGAATTACCTGAGGACGACGAAGAACACATTAGTCACGCAACGGCCCGCTCTCGTGGCGAACGCCTCCAGACGGTGGCCACCACCCTTGATACCTCTGGGCTTATTTCAGCACTGATAGGCTTTAAGACACGCATCCCCTTACAGCGCCGGGAAATCGTCGACCGTCAGCGGGAGCCCTTCAAAAAGCGTCGCAAACGCCTTTTCCCTGAACCAGACGTTTTCTATTTTCTCGCAGACTTGGCCAACCAACCCGAGCTTGATCCCTACTGGCGGCTCAGGCTACGAGAAATCGAAATCCAGATCGCCTTGGGACGGCGGCTAAGTGAGGTAGTGACGCTGCCGGTCGACTGTTTAGTACGAGACGCCTCTGGAGCGGTGATAGGTGTCAGATACTTGCCGCGTAAGAATGCTGAACCGTACGTGGCATGGGTACCAAAGGACAAGCACTTCGAGACAGCATCCAAGATGGTGGAGCGTGCAGTGGATGATGCGCGCGCACTTTGTGAGCCGGCACGTCGCATGGCTGCGCTGTTGGAAGCATGCGAGACTGCAGAGGACATTCCATTCGCTGGGTATTCTCCTTTGCAATGGCGTTCCGAAGTGGAGTTTATCGGAATAGATCCCGACAAATCTGACGAGTGGATGCTGGCAGCCGAATTTGGTCCGTTGTTTGGAGTACCAGAGATCCACTTCACTCCATACTTGAGGACGCGCGGCATCAAGTATCGCCCAAGGGTAAAAGCGGTACCGAAGTTGTCATTGCTGGGCGCCCGCGCACCGAAAATTGGAAATGATGGCATTTTAATTAGGCCGGATCGCGATCGTGTAATGACGCTATTGAACGTGTGGCGACTCGGAATGCATGGGAAATGGCTCACATGGGCGCACGTCGCTTGGCAGACAGGATGTAGCCCAGTGCTGAAGAGAATGGACAGGGAAATTCGAGAAACGTGTTTGCAGGTGGCTCGGGACCTAGCTAAAACTTGGCCTCAATATCAGCCCGTGATTACTGGCTTTGCCGCGGCTAGGGTTGCGGATATTAAGCAAGATATCTTAGAAGAGTGGAAACTTAATCGG
>JAKARN010000357.1 GCA_021828425.1 Pseudomonadota bacterium
CAAAGCGGAAGAGGCTGGGTCGTGGTATGAGGAAGCGCCGACGCGGGAGATCAAGCCGACGCAACGCTGCCATGCGTGCTGGAAGTTGCCAGACGAGAAGAAAAAGCTCTCTGACCGGCAACATCAATGCCCGCATTGTGGCGAGACCTGTGGCCGAGACGAAAACGCGGCCAGAGTGTTGTTGCGCTGGTTGGAGCAGAGATTGGCCGGTGCGTCCGGCTCCGGGCGGGAACCGTCCGTGGTGTGGAGCGGAGTAAGACTTTCGGAACCTCCGGGAGCATCCGCGATGAAGCACGAAACTCACGCCATGGCCTAACAGGCTTGGCGGGAGCAGTTCATAATGGGCACGGAAGTTTTGCTTCATCCTGCGGCATTGAGTCCGGAACTCACCACGGGATGCCTTCATGAGGAGCCCGATCTATGAGCCGTCCACCGCGCAGGATCCGGTGGTTCGGGAGGGAGTGATGGCGACCCAGCCCGCGGTCCGTCGCACGCCTCCCCGACTGCTTCTGGTCAACCCCCGCTTCCCGGAGAGTTTTTGGAGTTTCCGTTGGGCGCTGGAACGGGTCTTGCCGGGCAAGCGGGCGGTCAACCCCCCTCTGGGTTTGGCGACAGTGGCCGCCCTGTGCCCTCCCGACTGGTCGGTCCGGATCGTCGACGAAAACATCGAGTCGATCCCGTTGGAGCCCGATGTGGATCTCATCGGGGTGTGCGGGATGGGCGTCCAGTTCAAGCGGGAATGCGAGATCCTCAAGTACTACCGGAGCCGCGGCTACCATGTCGTGGCGGGTGGCAGCTACGCATCTCTCTGTCCGGAATCCTTCGGGGGACTGGCACACACTGTCATTGCGGGCGAGGCCGAATACGTTTGGGGGCGGTTTTGCGCGGATTTCCAGGCTGGACAACCGCAAGCGCTGTACCGCGAAACCGGGACCGTGGACCTCGCCGATTCGCCGGTTCCCCGTTTTGACCTGCTGAAACTCGAGGAGTACACGACTGTCAGCTTGCAGTTTTCCCGCGGGTGTCCCTATCAGTGCGAGTTCTGCGACATCATTGTGATGTTCGGCCGCCGACCCCGCACCAAGCAGCCGGAACAGATCGGGAAAGAACTGGATCTCCTCCGGGAGCGAGGTGTTCACAACGTCTTTTTCGTGGATGACAACCTGATCGGGAACAAGAAGGCGGCCCGCGAGCTCATGACCTATCTCGCCGACTACCAGCGGAAACATGGTTATGTCTTTCGTTTTGGCACGGAGGCCTCTCTCAACCTGGCCACGGATGACGAGCTCATGGAGTTGTTCCGTGCGGCCAATTTTACCTGGGTTTTCCTGGGCATCGAGACGCCGGAGGTGGCCAGTCTGCAGGAAGTCAAGAAGACCCAGAACCTGGCGCAGGACGTTCTTGGGGCCGTGCGGCGGATCTATGCACACGGGCTGGATGTCTTTGCCGGATTTATCGTGGGCTTCGATCATGATCAGGTGGAGACGTTTGACCGCCAGTACCGCTTTATCCTGGAATCGGGAATCCAGGCTTCGATGATCGGGCTGCTGACCGCGATGCCCAAGACCCCGCTCTACGAGCGGTTGACCCGCGAGGGCCGACTGGTGCCGACGCTGGAGTTGGCCGACAACACCAAGCCCGTGACGAACGTGGTCCCCCTGCACATGAGTGCCGTGGAGCTGGTCCGGGGGTATCAGTCACTTTATCAGCGGTTGTTCAGCGATGCCAATATCGCCCAACGCATCCGGAACAAGTTCCGCTACCTGTCACACCCGGTTCCGCGCTCCGAGGATCCGTCGGATCGGAACGGGACGATACTCTGTCGTCTGTTCTATTCCGGCCTGCTGCCCGGAGGGCCTGTGCGGATCTACCGTTTTGTCCAGACACTGGTGGTGACCCCCTGGCGGACCTGGCCTCTCGTGGTCACGGACTGGATTCAGGGTCTTTCGATCCGCTCGTACATACACCGGCACCTCGACCCGGATCTGGCACGGGCACAACGGGTGGTGGAGGCGACCCGGGAACGTCTTTGCAGGCACCTCGGGTCCCGGACCCATTCCCACCGGGTTGCCCTGTCCCAAAATGGCGCAATCCCCTGCTTGCAGCTGCGGTTGGAAGGGTGGGTGGACCGGGTTTTTTTCCGGTATGCATCGCGCCGGCTCCGCGGCATGCTGAACCAGAGTGCGGCGGTTCTTTTTCTGCACGTGGCCGACCTGCGGGAGGATCAGCGCCGGTTGTTCGACCAGTTCCTGAGTCGCCTGTCTCCCTATGGAGACCGGGTCTCGATCTTCATCAACCAGAAGATCCGGTCGCAGGTCGAGGTCGATTCGTCCGTTTTTCATCTCCTGCTTGAGGATCCGGCTGTTGGCACATTCTGAGATCGTACGGTCGGAATCCAGGATTGCCCGGTCGGGATTCGGAGCGGCGGGCCCCGGGGCAGGAGACGCTGGTTTCCAGGCTCGCGTGCGGAGCAGCTCGATTCCCGCATGGGGCCCGGCCGGCCCCTGATGTCGGGAGGAGCGGTGGGAGATCGGTGCGCAGGAGAATCAAAGCCGGATCTCCTGAGTAACCGGTGGGCGACCTTCGGCTTGTGGGTTGTCCCTGTGCTCCTCATTCTGGCTGGCGGCAGTCTGCCGCTGACGCTCCATACCGCACTCTGGACGCTCGGTTTTTCGGTCATGGCCGCGGCTTGTGCGGCCAATGCCCGCCGTTGCGGCCGGCGGCATTGTTTCTATACGGCACCATTGTTTTTGATTGTGG
>JAKARN010000358.1 GCA_021828425.1 Pseudomonadota bacterium
TCGCCCACTTCGATTCCCAAACCGGACATCACGGGGGTGGACGGGGTCACGATCAACCCGCTGAGCGGTTTCACCCCGCCCTTTTTTGGCACGTCGGCGGCCGCGCCCCACATTGCAGCGCTCATGGCCCTGCTTCTCCAGCACGCCCCCACTACCAATCCCGAATCGACCCTGAAGACGGTTTCCAGCCTCCCCGGGGGGGCACCTGCGACCGGGGCCAGTAGCATTTATGGTGCCGGTGTGCCCTGCCTTGCGAAACTGACGGCTGCGGGTGTTTCGGCCTGCAATCCCGACTCGACGGCTACCATCACGGTGGGTGGCAGTTCCTCTTCCGGGAGCAGCAGCTCGAGTTCCGGTGGGGGGGGGGGGGGGCTGGGTCCGATCGTCCTTCTCCTGCTGGCCGGTTTTGCGTGGGGTGGTGGATGGGCAAGCCGCCGGCGGAAGGGTGTTGGGTGTCCAACCGATCGGGGAGGGCCACGAAATTCGGCGCTGTCATTGGAATAGATTCGGGTGGAATAGATTCCGGGTGATTCAGCCTGACCGCCCAGGGCGGGGAAGCTTTGAGCCCCAAGGTTGAGGACCCGTCTGTTCCACCGATGGTGCCAGATGCCGGTGGCTGGGTTGTTTTGGGCTGGCCTGCAGGGAGGATTCTCGGGGTCAGCCAAACCGTTGCCTCTGATTTCCAGGTTCTGAAAGAGGGTGCGGAACCTTCTTCGGATCGTCCCTCCACCGAATCCGGATTGCGCGATTGGCTGATCCGCGCGGTTCAGGAAAGCCAGAAAACAAACCCCCAACCACAGGATCCCCTCTCATCGCCAAACGGTCGGACCTGGTGGCTGTCAGGACATCCTGAACCCCTGGTTTTCAAGGGGCTTTCTTCATTTCTACTGAATCTCGTCGATCGGTCGCCCGCGCTCTCCGCACAGGTTCAGGATGGGTTTTCGGAAGAGGAGAGTCCGGATCGAGAGAATGCTTTCCTCAAGGAGCGCTACGACGTTTTGGTCGAGCACAGCCAGGACGGCGTGTTCCTGGCCCATGAGGGACGGTATCTCTACGTCAACCAGACCTATGCCAATATGCTGGGTTATTCCCGTGAGGAGATGGAAGGCTCTTCGTTCCTGCGTTTCATCGCCCCGGAGGAGCATGTTCGCATGCTCGAGATCTGGCGGGAGCGGGAAGCCGGCCGCTGGGAAAAGTCCACCTATGAAATGTTTCTGCTCAAAAAGGACGGAAAGACCCGGGTTCTGGCGTCAGTCCGGTCCGGCCCCATTTTTTTCAATGGCAAGCTCTCGAGTACCGGGACCATCCGGGACATCACGGCGGAGCGGAGTGCCGCGCGGGCCTTGCGGAAGATCGAGAGAGACTACCAGGCGATTTTCGAGAACTCGCTGATCGGAATCTATCAGAGCCTGCCCGAAGGTCGATTCCGGACGGCTAACGAGTCACTGGCGCGCATGCTGGGTTACGGAAGCGCCCATCAGCTCGTGGAGCAGGTCCAGAACATCGCCAATCTCTTTGTGGATCCGGCCGACCGCTTGCGGCTCAATCAACGGCTGGATAGTGATGACCATGTGACCGGATACGAACTGCGGTTGCGTCGGCGGGACGGAACACTGCTTTTCGCGGAAGCCAGCTCCCGTTCCATCCGGCGCAAGGATGGAAGCTTGGCCTATTACGAAGGCTCGCTCGTGGATGTGACCGAACGGAAACGGGCGGAAGCGGCCTTGATGCGATCGGAAATGCGGTATCGGACACTCGTCGAGAACAGCCATGTCGGCGTCTTCATCCTGGAAAAGAATCGCTTCGTATACGTCAATGAATCGTTTGCCCATATGCTCGGATGGGAATCGGAACAATTGGTGGGTCAGTCGTTCCGGGACTTGGTGCTGCCGAAGCTGCAGTCCGTGTGCGACGAATGTCTGGGCCGCCTGGCCCGTGCAGAATCCACCGTCGAATCGCGCGAATGGTCCTTGGTCCACCGGGATCCGGCAGTGGTTCCGACGGCGCTGGTCAGCATGCAGAGTCTCGTGACCGATCTGGGCACGATTCTCATGGGCACTTCCGTCGATATTACCGAGCGCAAACGGATCGAGGCGCGCCTGATCCATCAAGCCGGACACGATCCCCTGACCGGTTTGCCTAACCGCGTTCTTTTCAGTGAACAGCTCGATCAAGCAATCCGGGGATTCGAGCCCGATCAGCGTCCCTATGCGGTCCTCTTGTTTGAAGTCGATACGTATCAACTGGTCAATGACAGTCTGGGCTACGTCGCCGGCGACGAGTTGCTCATCCGGGTCGCGCATCGGCTGGAGCAAACCACAGGAACCCGGGCCTTTGTCTCTCGTCTCGAGGGCAGCGAGTTTGCTTTGCTGCTTTCCGTGCAGACCGTGGCCCAGGTCCGGGCCATGGTCGAGCAGATTCGCCAGAGTTTTTCCAAGCCCTTTACCGTCCTGGAACGGGAGATTTTCACCCAGGTCCACATGGGGATCGTTTGGGGGGAGTCCAGCTACCAAGACAGCAATGCGGTTCTCCGGGACGCCGATACGGCGCTATCCGTCGCCCGCCTCCACAGTGATACCGGCTACGCTCTTTTTGACCGCCGCATGCGGCAAGAGGTTGTTCGGCGACTCAACCTTGAATCCGAGCTCAGGGCGGCCTTGATCCGGCAGGAGTTTCGTGTGCTTTACCAGCCGGTTGTTGAGCTGGACACGGGCCGGATGGTGGGGGTCGAGGCGCTTTTACGCTGGCAACGTCGCCCG
>JAKARN010000359.1 GCA_021828425.1 Pseudomonadota bacterium
ACCGATCTCGAGGTGCTCCGGAACGTGCAGGCCAGCCAGGCCAAGGCCTTGCTGGCCCTGAGCGATGATGACTCCGAGAATGCCTTTGTGGTACTGGCTGCCAAGGAACTCGATCCTCCCGTCAAAACGGTCGCCGTGGTCCACAACTCGAAGAACCTCGCACGCTTGAAGCGCGTCCGTCCGGATATCCTCCTTGCCCCCCAGGTGATGGGAGGACGAGTGCTGGCCATGTACCTGACTGGCCAGAAAATCGAAGCGGACCGTTTCATGGACGATTTTCTCTCCATTATCTAGGATTCGGATTGAGAGGAGGGGGCGCCGCGTCGAGAGGCGACAGGGCTCAGGAGCAACTGACTGATGCTTGTTTTCTGCTCAGGGCTATCTATACTTAACAAGGTAGGAGCAAGAAATGGCTATACCAAAGCCTTTCCGGATTCGGACGGTGTTGCGCACGGCAAGGCTTTTGGAGAGGTACTGACCGCCTACAGCGACCCGGCATTGACCACCGGCAAAGCAAGGAACAGGCTATACGCGCTGGAAATGAAGCACCGGGAAGCAGGACGTGACATTGAACGTACAGGCAAGGTTCCACGATCCGGAGATCACCCGTTTGCTCCTTGCCGGGAAACGGGTCTTGCTGGCACGTTCTCCGGCGGAACTGGCCGTCCATAAAGGCTTGAGTTGAGCGGTTCGCCGCGTCAACCAAGTGCGGATAAGTCCTCTGGGCAGTTTTGCTCAGGTTTTTAGGAACAGTTCATTATTCCCCGAGATGGGTCTATACTGGAACCGGGTGTCCTGCGGGGTTTTCAACGCAAAGGTGCACCCGATGGAGGTATCCATGATGAAGCGAGCGTTGGTCCTAGTTTCCCTGATCGGATTCGGGGCATGGAGTGGCTTGGTTTTTGCCCAATCGGCCCTGGTCAGCCCCTCCCAGCCCCATGCCATCATTTCGACCGGCCTGCCGGCCAGTACTCACTGGTATGCCGTGAAGATCGTCACGATTGATGGGCAGCTCATGCCGTTGCACGCCAATCGGCATGACTACTGGGTTTCGCCTGGGCGTCATACCATCGGTTTTCAGGTCATGATGAACGACCTGACGGGCGGGCCGGGAATCTGGCCGTCCGGGATGAGGGGACCGGAGGAGCGTCGAAGCCTGACCTTGAATCTGAGACAGGGGTGGGAGTACTTTTTCGGTGCCAAGGTGGAACATAGCGAAGGTTCCACCTGGAAGCCTTTCGTGATCACGAAGAAAAGGCTTTCCGGGGCACGCATGAACCACTAATCACCGGTGTTCTGATCCATCCGAATGGTGAATAACACATTGTTTCTGTTCTAGAATCATGGGGCCTGGTTTGCCAGGCCCCTGGTTTTGTGGAGCAACTTTCTGGAGAACAATATGAGAGTGGGGATTGTAACTGACGCGGCCTGTGACCTGCCTTCGAACTTTATCGGGCCGGGCCGTGTGGAGCTGATGCCGGTCAGCCTGCATGTCGGGACCCAGATGTTCACGGATGTCCGAGATGAAGCCCAAACGATGCGCTTCTATCGCATTTACCTGGGCTCCCATGAGCACCGGGCAATTACCAAGCCGTTGCCACCCAAGGAGATCGCCGATCTTTTCCTCAAGGATTGGGTCACGCGCTATGACCGGATCCTGGTTCTGACCGTGGCTTCCTCGCGTAGCGAGATCTACAAGAATACCAGTGAAGCATCCTATACGGTTCTTCGGGAATACAAGAAGATCCGGGCAGCGGCCGGTATTACGGAACCCTTCCTCATGCGTGTGTTTGATACGCATACCTTGTTTACCGGGCAGGCTACAATGGTCTTCGAGGCTCTGCGCCTGCGGGACGTCGGTCGTCAGGGTTTTGACGCCATCCGGCGCCAGCTCGAGATCATCGAGCCCAAGGTCAGGACCTATCTGCTTCCCCAGGACCTGTATTATGTCCACAACCGGGCCCGGATGCGGGGTGAGGAAAGTGTCAGCTGGCTGACCTTCCAGGTTGGCAACCTCCTCGATGTGAAGCCGGTGATCCAGATGGTGCGGGGAGAGACCGAGATTGTGGCCAAGGTCCGGAAATTCGAGGGGGGGCTTGAGTGGCTGTTCCAGAAGATCCGCGCGGACATCCTGCAGGGTCTACCCGTCAAGATGGTTTGCATGAGTTATGGTGGTGATCTCGCGGAAATCAAGCGTGAACCCCAGTACCAGGAGTTCGTGACGTTTGCCCATCAGAACAAGATCGCGATTTCCTTGGCCTTGATGAGTATTACGGCAGGAATTTATGTGGGCAGGGGAGGGTTCTCGGTCTCGTACGTGGCTCCGTAACTTCTTGCACCAGGCTTTTGCGTCCTCCGCTGAGGACCGGCCTGTCGGGAAATGGGCCTCGTGGCGGATGGGCTCCGCCCGGTCGGTCACCGGATCACGGTCAGTCGTTAGGGCAAGAGGGTTCCGTGCAGGATGAGGGCGGCCAGCCCGGCCAGCATGCAGTAGAGGGCGAAGGGCCGAAGCGCGGTGACCTCCCGCTTTCGGAAGTAGCGCATGAGGAACCAGCTGCTCAACCAGGCGCAGGCCCCAGCCAAGAAGCCTGCCACCAGGATTCCGCCGAGGAGCGGGCCTGCACCCGTATGGTCGAGAAAGAGTTTCGGGATTTCAAGGAGTCCTGCGGCCCCGATGATCGGGGTCGCGAGAAGGAAAGAGAATCGGGCGGACGCCTCGTAGTCCAGTCCGGTTCCCAGTCCGGAGACCAGGGTGG
>JAKARN010000360.1 GCA_021828425.1 Pseudomonadota bacterium
TCCAGCCAGGACTCGCGGGTTGTGGGCGGTTCCCGGAGCGAACCCGCAACGGGACTGCCCGCTGCGGTGCTTGATTCCGCGATTCAGCCAGACAACTTCCGCCATTGACTGGCGGAAGGCCCGTGCCCGGGCGACTACCACGCCGGAGATTCCCCGGGCGCAGATACGTGATGCGGTTCGGAAACGGCACCACTTGACCAAACGCCAGCGGGTGCATGTTGACCCCGCCGACCACATCCCGGTGGCCCTGGAAGCCACATTCCGGGCACCGCCAGTTCCGCCCTTTGGGCTTGTGGCCCGGCACGCGTTCCATCACGGACATCCTAACCGCATGTGAATACTCTGCGAACGGGAAAAACCCGGTGGACACACGATCAGATCGCCTATCACTTCGTGTGGATGCCGAAGTATCGGCGCTAGATCCTGGCTGGAGAGGGGGAGACCGCCTGCAAGGCACTCATCGCCGAATGTTGCGACCCGCACGGCTTCCGGTTGCTGGCCCGGGAGATGGCTATCGACCCTGTGCATGGTTTCGTGTCAGCCCCGCCCCGACGACGTGGGAACGGCGGTCGCGGGATCCGCAGAGGTCATCCGTCGCCATGTCCAGGAATGCCGGGGGAAATAGCCCCCGGGCGGCGGCGCTTTCATCCCATCCCCTGAATAAGCATGGGTATTCTCGCGCCTTTCTATAAAAATAATGGCGTGTTAACATAACTCCGACTTGGTTTTCATACCATAGACTCTCATGGCGAAATCAAGGGATACTGAACTGTCTTCCGGTATTCATCAAATTCCCATGCAGGCCCCAGCTGACTCGATGGGCGGAACGCTACCTTTGCTACAAAGGTACGAATCAGTCCGGAGTGAATTGGAAAAGGTCGTAGCCGAGCGGGAGACTCTGCGCCATGAGATTGCTCATCTCAAGGAAGAAATGTCCAAAAATGCGGTTCCCCTCGTCGAGTTGGAAACCGAGCTGACTCATCCTGACCGCGGCTACAACATTGTGGTCTATTACCGACTGCGGGCAGTCTGGGGCCTTTGTAACCAAAAGCTCATGACACTACAAAAGGATTTGTATAAGAAACTGGAGGTAGCAGACCGCGAAAATTACAAGCGCCAAGTCCAAGCCACCTGGACCGCTAAACGGGGAGCTCTTGCTTTACGGAAGACCCAGGTCGAGAAAGAAAGGCGGTCCGTCCTGCAGTCGGTGAGCCGGCTGGAACGGATGCTTCGCCCTGGCAGCATTCTCTGGCGGAAAGCAAACCAGAACCTTGAACAGAACATTCTGGCCGAAAAGACGAAGTTACGGTTGCTGGAGCGTGAAATCGAATCCCTGGATCGCGAGTTGGCTACGGATGCACCCGATCATCTCGAGGAGTCGCCCGAGCTGAGTCTCAACCTGCGGCGTGAGATTAATTGCGCGGTGGTCGCCTTGGCACAGCATCTCTACATCCTTTTTAATGAAGACAATATCTGTGATCTGGCATTGCTTGCCAACCAAAAAAACTTGCGAACGCTTTCTTTTGGGTCATTAATCGAATGTCAGAACATCGACCGCAAAATTCGTGAGCGCCTGATCCATTTCCGGAACCAGAGCTTGAGCATTGAAGACCTGAAAAAAAGGACACTCTGGCTTAAGCGCAAACTGGTTTTTTCAGGCCAGACAGCATTACCCAACCCCGATTGCCTGAATTTCATCGATACGATTTTCGATGAAGCGGATATCGCCGCCCAGCCCTTCTACCAGCCTATTCCAGTCAATGTCTTAGCACTCAACTTCTGGAACATACGCGATATCCTTTGTCACTAAGCCCCCTCAGGGGTGTGGCGGGGCTTTGGAGTGGGAGCCCGGCTGACTGGGCTTTTGTGTAGGATTTAAATGCATCCGGTACATCTGAGCGGCGAGATAGACTGCGGCTTTCAACGACATGTCCGGGATGTGAAAATTCTTGAGTTTTCTGATTGCGGACAGGTCGGATACCGTGGGCCGATGTTTAAGATGCAGCCAGGCATTGTCTAGATTGAGTTTTTCCTGGTCCTGTTGTTCGCGGATCTCATGCCTTTGCTGGAGAGAAAGTGGCACGGAGGTAAGGCGCTCGTTGTTGAGCATGTAACGTATCCCTCTCACAAATAGCTGATACTGGGGGTTGCTCAAGGACCAGCGCTGAAAGTCGAGTTTCAAAGCCGGAACCTTCTGATCCAGGCCGAAATGGAAAGCATGAAACTTTGTGCCCTGAATATGAGTCCACGGCAGTGCATGTGGGGATAACTCTTCTCCAAAAATCCGATCACTCAGAACCGAGGGCAGCTGAATTTGCGGAAGAACCCCACGGTCCTGTGTGCTGTCACCGGTCACACGGTAAAACTTGGCAATGGTGAGCTTCAGCTCACCCGCGTGGAAGCCGGGCAAGTAATGGCCCAATGGGAGCAGGGTTTGCACGGTGGCCTTTCCATAGGTCCTCGATCCCACAATCAAGGCCCGATGGTAGTCTTTGAGTGCGGCAGTAAAAATTTCAGAAGCGGAGGCACTGAGCCGGTTAACCATGACGATCAGGGGGCCCCGGTAGAATATGGGAGACCGGGGAGCCTGAAGGACCGAGATTCCTTGGGCTGACTCGATCTGGACGACTGGGCCATGCCCAATGAAGAGTCCGGTGGTTTTGAGCGCCTCGGCCAGTGACCCACCTCCGTTGTTTCGCAAGTCGATGACGAGTGCTGAGATGTGTTCCCCGGTGAGCTGCCGGATCAGCTTCT
>JAKARN010000361.1 GCA_021828425.1 Pseudomonadota bacterium
CAAAGGTACCTGATCTACCTGATCTTTCAGTTGACCTCCTCTGGAAGGGATCTAGCCCCGCGCAAGCGGGGCTTTTTTTGGCACCGGGAGGGGGGTCTTGGAATGAGCGCGGCAACGGGCACGGATTCGTTACAATGAGGAAAGTCCGGATGCCCCCCTTGTCACACGTCTTTTCCCTCTCTCCTGAACCCTGGCTCAAGATCCTCTGGATTTCCTGGGCGACAGTCTGGTTGATCGCCGCGCTCTGGACCGCTGGCTTCAAGCGCCGTCCGGTCGAGCAAAGTGAATGGCGTCTCTCCCGCCTGTCCATGGTCCTGGTCCTGATCCCGGCGTTTTTCCTCTGGACCCGACCCGCCGGATGGCTCCACCGTCCCCTCCTTCCGGGATTCTTCGTACTCCCGGGCCTCCTCATCTGTGCGGCTGGGATCGCTTTCTGTTTCTGGGCCCGTTTTGCGCTCAACCGGAACTGGAGCGGGATGGCCGTGCTCCGGATGGGGCATGAACTCGTCGAAAAAGGACCTTACCGTTACGTGCGGCATCCCATCTACTCGGGACTGCTCGTCTCGCTGGGCGGCACCGCCCTCGCACAAGGCCTACCCCTCCGGTGGGTGGGCATCTGGTTCCTGAGCCTTATCGCCGTCTGGTTCAAGATCCTGGGCGAGGAACATCTCCTCGCCGAACGCTTTGGACAGGAGTTCAAAGCCTTCCGGGAGTCGACCCCCGCACTTTTCCCGCGCCTCACCCGGAGGCGAGGGCAGGCTTCCTCCCTTCCTTGAGTGCGCCTCAAGCCCAGATCGTGATCCCAGATAAGCCGGGTGAGCCCGGCTGGTTCCGCCGCCACCTCTGGGGAATCCTGGTCTGCCTGGCCTTTGGGCTTACGGGGGCCATCTATGCTCTAGGCCTCTCGGGCGGATGGATCCTCGATGACCTGACGAACATCGTGCAGAACCCGGCGCTCTACATCCATCCCTGGAGTTACGGGGCCGTCATGCACGCCGTCTTCTCCTTCGATGCCGGACCGCTCCGCCGCCCGATCAGCATGCTCACCTTCGCCCTCAACCGGACGTTTTTCGGGCCCGGACCCTTTTCCTTCAAGATCACGAATCTCGCCCTTGAGCTCCTCAACGGCCTTTTGCTCCTGGGGTTCACCCGCCGGCTGCTTAGGATCGGACGGACCCGTTGGTCCAAGGACTGGACCGATCGCGAAATCGACTACACGGCGCTTGCCGTGGTCGCCGCCTGGCTCCTCCTCCCCCTCAACGTCACCTCGGTGCTCTATGTCGTCCAGCGGGAAGCGGCTCTGGCCGCCACCTTCACGATCGCGGGTGCCTGGTTTTACCTGGCTGCCCGCGAGCGGCAAATCGAGCGTGGGGAGGGCTGGATCCCGCTCACCACCGGCCTTGCCCTCTTTCTCGTCCTGGCCAGTCTGGCCAAGGAGTCGGGTGCCCTCCTCGTCGCCTACGTCTTCCTCATAGAGGCGCTGTTGTTCCGTTTCAGGAACCGGTCGGGGCGGACGAGCCGGGGGATTCTTCTTTTTTATCTCGCCTTTCTCGTCCTGCCGGCTCTCGGGGGACTCGCCTGGACCTATGAAACCGGACTCTTGAGCTATACCGGCCGACCATTCACCCTCGGGGAGCGACTGCTCAGCGAAAACCGGGTGGTGCTCCACTACATCGGCTGGGCGCTCCTGCCGAACCTGGCGGACTTCACGGTCTTCCATCACCTGATCCCATCCACGGGCTGGCTCCGCCCCCCCTCGACCCTCTTTTCTGCCCTGGCCCTGGCTGCCCTCCTCGTCCTGGCCTTTCTCCTGCGCCGGAAAAATCCTCTCATGGCCCTCGGGATCGGCTGGTTTTTCGTGGGCCAGCTCATGGAATCGACGGTCTTCCCGCTTGAGCTGGTCTTCGAACAGCGCAACTACCTCGCGGACTGGGGGCTCGTCCTCCTCGTCTTCTCGCTGCTCCTCCTGGCCGAACCCCGCCTACGCCACCGCTCCGCACGAATCACGGTCGCCCTCCTGCTCATGGCCTTCTACGCCTCCGTGACGGCCCAGTGGACCTGGGCGTGGCGCAACAACGTCGCCCTGGCACTCGATCAGGCCACCTTCCACCCTCACTCACCCCGCGCGACCTATTTCCTTGGGGAAGAACTGAGTGACCTCACCCTGGGGGGCGATACCAAGCTCTATCCGGCTGCCGTGGTGGCCCTCGACCGGGCCGGACGGTTACCGAATGCCGATCTTCTGCCTGATGCGGCCAAGGTGATCCTGAGCCAGGAAACCGGGCACCCGACCGAAGCCCAATGGTTCGCCGAGATGGAGGCCAAGCTCCGGAGTCACGTGCTCACCGTGAGTGATCTCGAAGCCCTCCAGGGCATGGTCAACTGTGAAACCGCCCACCACTGTCATCTACCCCCGCCCTGGATGAAGGCCCTGTTCCGGGCCGCACTCGAAAGCCCACGGATCAACGAACTGCCCTTCATCAAGGGGAACCTTCTCGTCCTGGACGGCAATTGGAGATTCGACGATCACCTGCCCATGGCCTCGATCCGCCGGCTCAATGCCCTGGCCGCCCGTCTCAATCCCGGGGTCCCCCAATACCGGATCAACCTGGCCTCAATCGATCTCGCCATGGGCAACCTGAAGGCCGCCCGCCGCGATCTGGCCCTGCTCCAATCCATGAACTGGCTGGGCCGGATGAGCCCCGCCATCCACCTGCTCGAAACACAGATCCGGAACTACCGGAGATCGGA